>CANKBT010000003.1 GCA_947479995.1 Frankiaceae bacterium
ATCGCGCCGCCGGCGGGGTCGACCGAGGTGTCGACGGCCGCGGCCACCGTGCGGGCGAGGTCCAGCGCGACGGGGTCGACGTCGGGGTCGCCGACCGGCGCGCCCGCCGGGGTCGGCACGGCGGGCAGCACCCGGCCGGCGGTGCGCGACGGGTCGGGCCAGGCGGCACCCGGCGCGACGACGTCGGCCGGCGCGGAGGCGACGAGCCTGCCGACCGCGCGCGACAGCGTCGGCCGCCCGACCACGAGCACCCGGTCGGGCCGGTGCGCGTCGAGGAAGCCGGGCGCGGCGAGCACCAGGTCGGGCACGGGCAGCACGCCCGGCCCGGCGCCGGACGACGGCTCCGCGACGACCGGCCAGCCGCGGGCCGCGGCGAGCGCCTGGGCGGCCGCGGCGTCGCCGCCGTCGCCGAGCACGACGACCGTGCGGTCCGGGAGGTCGTCGACGACCAGGCCCGGCACGGCGGGCACGACGGAGGTCCACGGCCCGCCGCCGGGCCGGCCGTCGAGCGGCTCCGGCCAGTCGTCGCTGCCGTCGGGCACGAGGGGCTCGCGCAGCGCGACGTTGACGTGAACCGGCCCGTCGGCGGCGAGCGCGCGGCACGCCACCGCGCGCCAGTACGCGGCCTGGCCGGCCCGCGCCTCGGGCGCCCCGAGCTCGACGAACAGCCGCACCGCGCCGCCGTACAGGCCGAGCTGGTCGACGGTCTGGTTCGCGCCCGAGCCGCGCAGCTCCGGCGGCCGGTCGGCGGTGAGCAGCAGCAGCCGGGCGCCGGTGTGCGCGGCCTCCAGCACCGCGGGGTGCAGGTTGGCCGTCGCCGTGCCCGACGTCGTCACGACCGGCACGGCCCGGCCGCTGGCCTTGGCCAGGCCGAGGGCGAGGAAGGCCGCCGACCGCTCGTCGACGCGCACGTGCAGGCGCAGCCGCCCGGCGGCGTCCGCCGCGTGCAGCGCGTACGCCAGCGGCGCCGACCGCGAGCCCGGCGCGAGCACCGCGTCGGTCACCCCGCCGCGGACGAGCTCGTCGACCAGCACGCGGGCCAGGGCGGTGGAGGGGTTCACGCGCCCAGGATGGCCGAGCACCGGTCGAGCCGCGCGCGCCACCAGCGCTCGCGGTCGGCGGGGGCGCGCACGGCGCCGCGCAGGTCGGGCACGACCGGCCGCACCGGCAGCGCCCCGTCGACCGGCAGCAGCGGGTCGGAGGTGACGTCGGTGGCGAGCAGCGACGCGGTGCCGAGCCCGCAGGCGTACGGCAGGTCGGGCAGCGCGGCGGCGAGCGCGACGCCGGCGGCGATGCCGACGGAGGTGTCGAGGGCGCTGGAGACGACCACCGGCAGCCCGCACGCCGCGGCGACGGCGAGCGCGGGGCGCACGCCGGCGAGCGGCGCCACCTTGAGCACCACCACGTCGGCGGCGCCGAGCACGGCGACGCGCAGCGGGTCGTCGGCCTTGCGGATGCTCTCGTCGGCGGCGATCGGCACCCCGCGGCCGCGCAGCGCGGCGAGGTCCTCGAGCGACGCGCACGGCTGCTCGGCGTACTCCAGGTCGTACGGCGCGAGCGCGTCGAGCGCGGCGCGGGCCTGCTCGAGCGTCCAGGCGGCGTTGGCGTCGACGCGCACCCGGCCGGACGGCCCGAGCGCGTCGCGCACCGCGGCGACCCGCGCCACGTCGTCGGCGAGCGCCTGCCCGGCCTGCGCGACCTTGACCTTCGCGGTGGTGCAGCCGGGGAAGCGGGCGAGCACGCCCGGCACCTCGGCCGCGGCGACCGCGGGCACGGTGGCGTTGACCGGCACCGACGCGCGCACCGGCGCCGGCCAGCCGACGGTCGCGGCCTCGACGGCGGCGGCCAGCCAGCGCGCGGCCTCGGCGTCGTCGTACTCCAGGAAGGGGCTGAACTCGCCCCAGCCGGCGGGGCCCTCGAGCAGCACCGCCTCGCGGTGCGCGACCCCGCGGAAGGGCACGCGCATCGGCAGGCTCACGACGTGCGCGTCCACGCGCTGCTCCTACTCTCGACCCGTGACCTTCGACCCGTCGCAGTGGCGCGACGTCCCCGGCTTCGACCTGCAGGACACCACGTACCACCGGCACGTCGAGCACGGCATCGTCCGCATCGCCTTCGACCGGCCCGAGGTGCGCAACGCCTTCCGCCCCGGCACCGTCGACGAGCTGTACCGCACCCTCGACCACGCGCGGATGAGCCCCGACATCGGCTGCGTGCTGCTCACCGGCAACGGCCCGTCGCCCAAGGACGGCGTGTGGGCGTTCTGCTCCGGCGGCGACCAGCGCATCCGCGGGCGCGACGGCTACCGCTACGCCGACGGCGACACCGCGCAGAGCGTCGACCCCGCGCGGGCCGGGCGGCTGCACGTCTTGGAGGTGCAGCGCCTCATCCGCACGATGCCCAAGGTCGTCATCGCGGTCGTCAACGGCTGGGCCGCCGGCGGCGGGCACTCGCTGCACGTCGTGTGCGACCTGACGCTCGCCAGCCGCGAGCACGCCCGCTTCAAGCAGACCGACGCCGACGTCGGCTCCTTCGACGGCGGCTACGGCTCGGCCTACCTGGCCCGGCAGGTCGGGCAGAAGTTCGCGCGGCAGATCTTCTTCCTCGGCGGCGTGCACGACGCCGAGGAGATGCACCGCATGGGCGCGGTCAACGAGGTCGTCGACCACGACGCGCTCGAGGACACCGCCGTCGCGTGGGGCCGGACGATCCTCGGCAAGAGCCCGCAGGCCCAGCGGATGCTCAAGTTCGCCTTCAACGCGGTGGACGACGGGCTGGTCGGCCAGCAGGTCTTCGCCGGCGAGGCGACCCGCCTGGCGTACATGACCGACGAGGCCGTCGAGGGCCGCGACGCCTTCCTCGAGAAGCGCGACCCCGACTGGTCCGACTACCCCTACTACTTCTAGGCCGGTGCGGGTCGTCCCGGCGGTCGTCGAGCAGCTGCTGCCGGCGCTCGCCGACGCGCTCGACGGCGGCGAGCCGGTGCTGCCGCTGCCCGCCGACGAGGCGCTCGCCGCGCGCGTGCTCGCCGCGGTGCGCCCCGACGAGCCGATGGAGCACCCGGGCACCTGCCTCGTCGTGCCGACGTCCGGGTCGACCGGCGAGCCCAAGGGCGTGCTGCTCACCGCCGACGCGCTGCGGGCCTCGGCGGCGGCGACGCTCGCCCGGCTCGGCGGCCCCGGCACGTGGGACCTGCGCCTGCCGGTCACCCACATCGCCGGCGTGCAGGTGCTCGTGCGCGGCCTGCTCGCGTCCGGCCCGCGCCGCTACACCGCCGTCGTGCCGACCCAGCTGCGGCGCTCGATGTCCGAGCTCACCGCGTACGACGCCGTGCTCGTCGGCGGAGCGGCCTGCCCCGCGCCGCTGCTCGCGCAGGCGCGGGAGGCGGGCGTGCGGGTCGTCACGACGTACGGCATGAGCGAGACGAGCGGCGGGTGCGTCTACGACGGCGTGCCGCTCGACGGGGTGGAGGTCGAGGCCGGCGCGAGGATCCGGGTCCGCGGGCCGGTGGTGGCGCAGGGCTACCGGCTGCGCCCCGACCTCACCGCCGAGGCCTTCGCCGACGGCTTCCTCACCAGCGACACCGGCGTGCTCGAGGACGGCCGGCTGCGGGTGCTCGGCCGGGCCGACGACGTGGTCGTCACCGGCGGCGAGAACGTCGCCCCGGCCGCGGTCGAGGAGGCCCTGCTCAGCCACCCGGCGGTCGTCGATGCGGCCGTCACCGGCGTGCCGGACGACGAGTGGGGCCAGCGCGTCGTCGCCCTCGTCGTGCTGCGCGCGCCGCTGCCGCTCGCCGAGGCGCGGGACCACGTCGCCGCGCGCGCCGGCCGGGTCGCCGCCCCGCGCGAGCTGCGCGTCGTCGACGCCCTGCCGCTGCTCCCCTCGGGCAAGGTCGACCGGCGGGCCCTGCCAGACTGGCGCGCGTGACGACACCCGCCCAGTGGCTCGAGGGCGCCCGCCCGCGCACCCTGCCGGCCGCCGTCGCGCCGGTGCTCGTCGGCAGCGGTGCGGCCGCGGCCGAGGACGCCTTCGACCCGTTCCGCGCGCTGCTCGCCCTCGTGGTGGCGCTGGCCCTGCAGGTCGGCGTCAACTACGCCAACGACTACAGCGACGGCATCCGCGGCACCGACGCCGACCGGGTGGGGCCGCTGCGCCTCGTCGGCTCGGGCGTCGCCGCACCCGCCCGCGTCAAGCAGGCCGCGCTGCTGTGCTTCGCCGTGGCGGCGGTCGCGGGCCTGGTGCTCGCGGTGCTCAGCGCGCCGTGGCTCGTGCTCGTCGGCGCCGCGGCCATCGCTGCCGCCTGGGGCTACACCGGCGGCGCGAAGCCGTACGGCTACAGCGGCCTCGGCGAGGTGGCCGTCTTCGTCTTCTTCGGCCTGGTGGCCGTGGTCGGCACGACGTACGTGCAGGCCGAGGAGCTCACGCTCGCCGCGGCCCTCGGCGGCGCGGGCTGCGGCGCGCTGGCCTGCGCGATCCTCGTGGCCAACAACCTGCGCGACATCCCGACCGACGCGGTCACGGGCAAGCGCACCCTCGCGGTGCGGCTCGGCGACGCGCGCACCCGCACGCTCTACCTGCTGCTCGTGCTGCTCGCGTTCCTCGTGGCGGTCGCCGCCGTCGCCGTGACGCCGTGGGCGCTGCTCGCGCTGCTCGCCGCGCCGCTCGCGGTGCCGCCCCTGCGGGTGCTGCGCTCGGGCGCGACGGGGCGCGACCTGGTCGCGGTGCTGCGCGCGACCGGCGTGCTGCAGCTGGCGTACGCCGCCCTGCTGGCGGCCGGCTTCGCGCAGGTCGACCTCTAGCGGTCGAGCGCCACCAGCCGGAAGACCGGCGCGCGCTTGGGCTCGAGCGCGCCGCAGGTGAGCAGCTGCGCGCCGTCCTCGCCGGCGCGGTCGTAGCGCACGACGACCCGGGCGCCGGTGAGCCGCACCTCCCAGACGTCCGGCTCGAGCGTGGTCTGCGCGAGCAGCTCGCCGCCGCCGGCGAACGACTGCGCGGCCTGCACGGGCGTCGGCAGGCTGCTGCGCCCGCGCCAGTGCGCCAGGTCGAGCTCGCCCCGCCCCAGGGCCGCGATGGCGGCCACCGCGTCGTCGGGCTCGACGTGGCCGAAGTAGTGCCCCTCGGGCAGCACGAGCAGGTTGGCGGCGAACCGCTCGCCGCCGATGTGGCTGCACTCCCAGGCGGCGTCGCCGTACGCCGCGCTCACCGCCAGGGCGACGGGGCGGCCGCGCGTCGCGCAGCAGCGGTCGTGGCTGCCGTGCGTGCAGACCAGGTGCAGGCGCTCGCCGTGCACGGCCCAGCCGTCCGGGACCCCCGGGCCGTACGGCGGGACGAGGTCGAGCAGCGCGGCGTCGTCGTCGACGTGGCGGGCGAGCACGCGCTCGCGGCCGGGCCTGCTGTCGACGGCGAAGACCCAGCGGCCGTCGCTGCCGCCGCCCGACGAGCGGCGCACGAGCAGCAGCCGGGCGCCGGCGGCCTGCGCGGCGCGCGCGACGGCGGTCGCGGCGGCGGCGGGCATGCGGCCGGACGGCACGGACTCCGGGCCCCAGGCCGCGGCGTGCTCGACGAGCAGCCAGCGCTCGACCCGGCTGGCGGTCGCCCGCAGGGCCACCCCGCGCTCGCGCGCGGTGGTGGCGCACCACGGGTCGACCGGGTCGGTGTCAGGCACCGGCGACGAGCACGCCCTCGCGCAGCAGCCGGCGGGCGACGACCAGCGCGTCGCCCTCGTCGAGCCCGCCCGCGGCGAGGTCGGCCACCGTGCAGGGGCCGGCCATCGCCACGTCGAGCGCGGCGGCGCAGGACGCCGGCAGCGCGACGTCCTTGCCGGGCAGGTGCAGCACCTCGCCCTCGCGGCGCACCGGCAGCCCGCGGCGGGGCCGCAGCGGCGTCGCGGGCGCCAGGTCGCGCAGCGCCGCGGCCGACGCCAGCACGCCGACCGGCTCGGGCGGCACGGCCTTGGCCAGCCGGGCCTGCAGCAGCGCCTCGACCTGCGCGGGCTCCAGCGCGGCGAGCCACGCGGCCGCCTGCTGCAGCACCTCGGCGACGCCCTGCTCCGGCGAGGGCTGCACCGGCAGCGCGTCGCGGAAGCGCACGTCGCCGGCCGCGAGCGTCACGGCGTCGGTGAGCACGTCGTACCAGGTCGTGCTGAGGATCCCGATCGTCAGGTGGACCGAGTGGACGTCGGTCGTCAGCGCCGCGTGCACGTAGCCGCGGGGCAGGTAGAGGCAGTCGCCCGGCTCGAGCTCGACGTCGAGCAGCGGCTCGGCGCCCTCGGGCACGAGGTGCTCGCCGGCCTGCGGCTGCGACGGCAGCGGCAGGCGCAGCACCGGCTCGTGCACCAGCCAGCGCTTGCGCCCGCTCACCTGCAGCACGAGCACGTCGTGCGTGTCGTGGTGGAAGTCGAAGCCCTGCGCGTCGCCGCCGGGGGTGACGTAGGCGTTGCACTGCGTCGGGTGCCCGAGCTCCTCGGCCAGCGCGCGGCAGAACCGCCCGACGGGCGGGTGCATGCGGTGCAGCGACTGCAGCACGAGGGTGGCGCCCGCGGCGTGCTGCGCCGTCAGGGCGTCGGCGTCGACGAGGTCGCCGATCCGGCGGTTGCCGGCGGTGACGGTGCGGACGGGCGCGGGCAGGCCGCCGCCCTCCTGCACCGTGCGGAAGAACGGGGTGCGCAGCGCGCGCTCGGCGACCAGCTCGTCGACGTCGGCGTCGGTCAGCAGGTCGGCGAAGCCGCCGGCGGGCAGCTCCTTGGCGCGCGACAGCAGCGGCGTGCGCGACCAGTGCTCGGCGGCGAACTGCGCCGGGTCGACCGACACGCAGCGCGCGAGCGCGCCCCCCGGCGGAGCCGGGGGGCGCGTCTGCTCGCTCAGGGGTTGGCCGGGTCCGAGCCGGCCGGGTCGGAGCCGGCGGGGTCGACGGCCACCTCGTCGCTGTCGCCCTGGTCGGCGTCGCCGCCGGCCGGGTCGGTGCCGGCCGGGTCGCTGCCCGCGGGGTCGACCTGGGTGGTGTCGGTGTCGCCCTGGTCGGCGTCGCCGCCGGGCCCGGTCGCCGTGGGGCTGGTGGTGATGTCCTCGTCGCGCAGGCTCGTCACGCTGTCTCCTCGCTGGGGGGGCTGTCGGACCCCAGGCCCTTCCCCGTGATCGCCGCGCGACACCGCGCGCGAGGCGGACGCGAGACGGACGCGAGGCGGACGCGAGACGGACGCGAGACGGACGCGCAGTGGACTCGTGACGACATCGCGACCGGGGGGTGCGTGACCAGCGGTGCCGTGAGCCCTAGTGTCCGCACGCCGGCAGCCCGACCCGCGGCGGCCGCCTCGTCCCCACCCGGGAGTGCGCATGCGTCACCGTCCAGCGGCAGCCGTCGGCCTGCTCGCCCTGTCCGCCTCCCTGCTGGCCGCCTGCGGCGGCGACGACAGCGGCTCCGAGGGCGGCGGCGGCGCCGCCGGCGGCACCCTCGTCTTCGGCGCCTCCGCCGACCCGGTGAGCCTCGACGGCGCCTACACGAGCGACGGCGAGTCGGCCCGCGTGCAGCGCCAGATCTTCGAGACCCTCGTGACGACCGCCCCGGGCGGCACCGAGATCGAGCCGCTGCTCGCCACGGAGTACACCCCGAGCGACGACGGCCTGGCCTGGACCTTCACGCTGCGCGACGGCGTGCAGTTCCACGACGGCACCCCGATGGACGCCGCGGCGGTCTGCTTCAACTTCGACCGCTGGTACAACTTCTCGGGCGTCCAGCAGAGCTCGTCGGTGTCGTACTACTGGCAGACGGTGTTCAGCGGCTACGCGCAGAACGAGGACCCCGAGCTGCCGCAGAGCCTCTACGCCTCCTGCGAGGCGCCGGACGCGACGACCGCGGTCATCAACCTGACCTCGCCGTCGTCGTCGTTCCTCGCCGGCCTCGCCCTGCCGGCCTTCTCCATCGCCAGCCCCAAGGCGCTCGAGGAGTTCGGCGCCGACGACGTGAGCGGCACCGGCGAGACCCCGAGCTTCGACGGCACCTTCGGCACGACGGACGCCGTCGGCACCGGGCCGTTCCGCCTGGAGAGCAACGAGCCCGGCACCAGCGTCGTGCTCGTCCGCAACGAGGACTACTGGGGCGAGAAGGCCCGGCTGGAGCGCCTGATCTTCCAGCCCATCGCCGACGGCCCGGCCCGCCGCCAGGCCCTCGAGGCCGGCCAGATCCAGGGCTACGACCTCGTCGACCCGGCCGACCTCGGCGCCCTGGAGTCCGGCGGCTTCCAGCTGCTGGAGCGCCCGGCGTTCAACGTCGGCTACCTGGCCTTCAACACCGCCAAGCCGCCGCTGGACAACCCGAAGGTCCGCCAGGCCGTCGCGCACGCGCTCAACCGCCAGGCGCTCGTCGACGCGCAGTACCCGCCCGGCTCCGAGGTGGCCAAGGAGTTCATGCCGCCGGAGCTGTTCGGCTACGCCGAGGACGTCCCCGAGTACCCGTACGACGTCGAGCGCGCGAAGCAGCTGCTCGCCGAGTCCGGCGTGGCGAACCCGACGATCGAGTTCTTCTACCCGACCGACGTCAGCCGCCCGTACATGCCGAACCCCGAGGCCAACTTCCAGGCCTTCACCTCCGACCTGGAGGCGGCCGGCTTCACGGTGACACCGCGCAGCGCCCCGTGGAACCCGGAGTACCTCGACACCGTGCAGTCCGGCGGCGCGTCGATGTACCTGCTCGGCTGGACCGGCGACTTCGGCGACCCGGACAACTTCGTGGGCACGTTCTTCCGCACGCAGCAGGCCGCGTGGGGCCCGCTCGCGCCGGAGATCTACAGCCAGCTCGAGGCCGCGCGCACCGAGGGCGACCTCGAGGCCCGCACGGCGGCGTACGAGGAGGCCAACCGCACGATCATGGAGTTCCTCCCGGGCGTGCCCTACGTCCACACCAGCCCGTCGCTGGCCTTCGCGCCGAACGTCTCGGGCTACGAGCCGAGCCCGGTCGGCCTCGAGGAGTTCGCGAGCGTCTCGCTCGGCTAGCAGACCCCTCCGCGACCGCACCCCGCGCCCGTGCTCCGCTTCGCCGTCCGCCGCCTGCTCCTGCTCGTCCCGATCCTCGTCGGGCTGTCGATCCTGGTGTTCCTGTTCGTCCGGGCCCTGCCCGGCGGGCCGGAGACCGCGCTGCTGGGGGAGAACGCCACCCCGCAGCGGACGGCGCAGGTGCGGGAGGCGTACGGGCTGGACCGCCCGCTCCCCGAGCAGTACCTCCGCTACGTGGGGCAGGCGGTCCAGCTCGACTTCGGCACCTCCACCCGCTACCGCACGCCGGTCGTCGACGAGATCCAGCGCCGCTTCCCGGCCACGATCGAGCTCGGCGTCTCGGCGATGGCCTTCGCCGTCGGCGTCGGCGTGCCGCTCGGCTTCGTCGCGGCGCGCCGGCGGGGCACCTGGATCGACAACCTGTCGACCGCCGGCTCGCTGCTGGGCATCGCCATCCCGGTCTTCGTGCTCGGCTTCCTGCTCAAGGCGGTCTTCGCCGTCGAGCTGGGCTGGCTGCCGGTCGCGGGCCGGCAGGACCAGCAGCAGTTCTTCGGCGCCGACCACCCGACCGGCTTCTTCGTGCTCGACGGCCTGCTCACCGGCGACCTGCCGGCGGCGTGGGACGCCGCCAAGCACCTCGTGCTGCCGGCGATCGCGCTCGGCACGATCCCGCTGGCCTTCATCACGCGCATCACCCGCGCGGCGGTGCTCGAGGTGGTCGAGGCCGACTTCGTGCGCACGGCCGAGGCCAAGGGCATGACGCGCCGGGTCGTCACGCGCCGGCACGTGCTGCGCAACGCCATGCTGCCGGTCATCACGATCATCGGCCTGCAGACCGGGCTGCTGCTGTCCGGCGCGATCCTCACCGAGAACGTCTTCGCCATCCAGGGCATGGGGCAGCTCATGGCCGGCGCGATCGCCGACCGCGACTACGCCGTCCTGCAGGGCGGCATCCTGTTCCTCGCCGTCGTCTTCGTGCTCGTCAACCTGCTCGTCGACCTGTCGTACGGGCTGTTCGACCCGCGGGTCAGGGAGAGCGGATGAGCCTGTCCCAGGTCGAGGCGGCCGACACCGCCCTCGAGCACCCCGAGGAGGCCTCGGCCGGCCTCACCCGCGACGCCTTCCGCCGCCTGCGGCGCAACCCGCTGGCCATCGTCGGGGCGTCGCTCATCACCGTGTTCGTGCTCGTCGCGCTGTTCGCGCCGCTGCTTGCGCCGTACGACCCGGTGGCCAGCGACCTCACCGACATCCGGCCGGGGCAGTTCCCGGGGCCGTCCCGCGAGCACCTGCTGGGCCTCGACGAGCAGGGCCGCGACGAGCTGAGCCGGCTCATCTACGGCGCCCGCTACTCGCTGCTCATCGGCGTGGTGTC
Source organism: Frankiaceae bacterium (assembly GCA_947479995.1). Taxonomy (GTDB): domain Bacteria; phylum Actinomycetota; class Actinomycetes; order Mycobacteriales; family SCTD01; genus CANKBT01. Next base: position 10,360 of record CANKBT010000003.1, read on the forward strand.
GACGGCGATGGGCGCGACGGTCGGGCTGCTGCTGGGCCTGCTCGCCGGCGCCTTCGGCGGCTGGGTCGACAGCCTCGTCATGCGCGCGATGGACGTCATGCTCGCCGTCCCCGGCCTGCTGCTCGCCATCGGCGTCGCCGCGCTGCTGGGCCGCAGCATCACCTCGATCATGATCGCGGTCGCGGTGGTCAACGTGCCGGTGTTCGCCCGGCTGCTGCGCAGCTCGATGCTCGTGCAGGGCCGCAGCGACTACGTGCTGTCGACGCGCTCGCTCGGCGTCAAGCGCCGCAAGATCGTGCTCGGGCACGTGCTGCCCAACTCGCTCGCGCCGGTCATCGTGCAGGCGACGCTCGTGCTCGCGACCGCCATCGTCGAGGCCGCCGGCCTGGCCTACCTCGGCCTCGGCTCGGAGGACCCGCGCATCCCCGAGTGGGGCCGCATGCTCGCCGTGACCAACGCCTACCTGTCGAGCGAGCCGCTGCTCGCGCTGTGGCCGGGGCTCGCCATCGTGCTGTCGGTGCTGGGCTTCTACCTGCTCGGCGAGGCCCTGCGCGAGGCCCTCGACCCGAAGCTGCGCCGGTGACCCGCCCGCAGGTCGTGGAGACCACGCCGCCCCCGGCCGGCCCGCTGCTGCGCGTGCGCGACCTGCGGGTCGTGTTCCGCGCGCGCGGCCGGCGCGACGTGCACGCGGTCGACGGGCTCGACCTCGACGTGGCGGCCGGCTCCACGACCGGCATCGTCGGCGAGTCCGGCAGCGGCAAGAGCGTGAGCTCGCTGGCGGCCCTCGGCCTGGTCAGGGGCCGCGGCGTCGAGGTGTCGGGCAGCGTCCACCTCGACGGGCGCGACCTGCTGACGATGCCCGACCGCGAGCTGCGCGACGTGCGCGGCCGCGACGTGGCGATGGTGTTCCAGGACCCGATGAGCGCGCTCAACCCCGTGCTCACCGTCGGCCGCCAGCTCACCGAGGTGCTCGAGCGCCACCGCGGCATGGACGGCGCCGCCGGCCGCGCGGAGGCGGGCCGCCTGCTGGAGAGCGTCGGCATCAGCGCGCCCGGCCAGCGGCTCCGGCAGTGGCCGCACCAGCTCTCCGGCGGCATGCGCCAGCGCGTCATGATCGCGATGGCGCTCGCCTGCAAGCCGCGGCTGCTCATCGCCGACGAGCCGACCACCGCGCTCGACGTCACGATCAGCGCGCAGATCCTCGCGCTGCTGCGCGAGCTGGTCGCCGACACCGGCACGGCGCTGGTGCTCATCACCCACGACCTCGGCGTGGTCGCCGGCCTGTGCGACACCGTCCACGTCATGTACGCCGGGCGCATCGTGGAGAGCGCCACCCGACAGGAGCTGTTCGCCCACCCGCGCCACCCGTACACCACCGGCCTGCTCGCCTCGGTGCCGCGGCTCGACCAGCCGCGCGGCGTGCCCCTGCTGCCGATCCCCGGCTCGCCGGCCGACACCCGGCCGTGGACGCAGGGCTGCGCCTTCGCGCCGCGCTGCACCCGGGCCGACGCGGCCTGCGACGGCGGGCCGCCCGAGCTTTCGGGCGCGCCGCACCCCGCCCGCTGCGTGCACCCCGTCGACGCGCCGTCCGGCAGCGTGCGGGTCGGGGGCGAGGGCCGGTGAGCCTGCTCGAGGTGCAGGACCTGCACGTCCACTTCCCGGTCAAGCGCGGCATCGTGCTCGAGCGCACCGTCGGCCACGTCCGGGCCGTCGACGGCGTGAGCCTGTCGGTCGAGCAGGGCCGCACCCTCGGCGTCGTCGGGGAGTCCGGCTGCGGCAAGAGCACCCTGGGCCGCGCGGTGCTGCAGCTCGAGCCGATCACCTCGGGCCGCGTCGTGTTCGAGGGCCGCGACCTGTCGGTGCTGTCGGCCGACGAGCTGCGCCGGGCGCGGCGGCGCATGCAGATGGTCTTCCAGGACCCGCTCGCCAGCCTCGACCCGCGGCAGTCGGTGGCGTCGGCGCTGGCCGAGCCGGTGCGCACCCACGAGCCCGGCGCCAGGGACCTCGACGCCCGCAGCCGGCGCCTGCTCGACCTCGTGGGCATGCCGGCCACCGCGCTCAACCGCTACCCGCACGAGTTCTCGGGCGGCCAGCGCCAGCGCATCGGCATCGCCCGCGCGCTGGCGCTCGACCCGCAGCTCGTCATCGCCGACGAGCCGGTGAGCGCGCTCGACGTCTCCATCCAGGCGCAGGTGCTCAACCTGCTCGCCGAGCTGCAGGAGCGCCTCGGCCTCACCTACGTCGTCATCGCGCACGACCTGGCCGTGGTGCGCCACATCAGCGACGACGTCGCCGTGATGTACCTCGGCGCCGTCGTCGAGACCGCGTCCTCCGAGGACCTCTACGCCGCGCCGCTGCACCCGTACACGCGGTCGCTGCTGTCGGCCGTGCCCGTGCCCGACCCGGACGTCGAGGACCGGCGCGAGCGCATCCTGCTGCGCGGCGACCTGCCGTCGCCCGCGGCGGTCCCGCCCGGCTGCCGCTTCCACACCCGCTGCCCCTGGCGGCAGCCGACCCGCTGCCACGACGAGGTGCCGGAGCTGCGCACCGTCGACCTGCCCGTGCCGGTGGTGCCCTCCGGCGCGGCCGACCCCGCCGCCGCGCCGGTGCGCTCCCAGGGGCGGGTCGCCTGCCACTGGGCCGAGCAGGTCGCCAGCGGCGCGCTCACGCCGACGAGCACGCTGCAGACCTGACGCCCGGCTCGCCGCCGCGGCGGCGGCCTGGGACACTGGTGCGGTGACGCGAGCGACGCTGGACAAGGACCCGGGCGAGGTCTCGGCGATGTTCGACGAGGTCGCCGCGCGCTACGACCTCACCAACGCCGTGCTCTCGCTCGGCCAGGACCGCGGCTGGCGCCGGGCCGTCACGGCGGCGCTCGACCTGCGGCCGGGCGAGCGGGTGCTCGACCTCGCGGCCGGCACGGCGACGAGCAGCGCCGCCCTGGCCCGCACCGGCGCCCGCGTGGTCGGCTGCGACTTCTCGCTCGGCATGCTGCGCGTCGGCGCGCGGGCGCAGCACCGCGGTGTCGACCTGGTCGCCGGCGACGCGCTCCGGCTGCCGTTCGCCGACGGCGCCTTCGACGCCGTGACGATCTCGTTCGGGCTGCGCAACACCGCCGACGCCGACGCCGCGCTGGCCGAGATGCGCCGCGTCACCCGCCCCGGCGGCCGGCTCGTCGTCTGCGAGTTCAGCCACCCGACGTGGCGGCCGTTCCGCACCGTCTACGTCAACTACCTCATGCGGGCGCTGCCGGCGGTGGCCACGCGGGTCTCCTCCGACCCCGCGGCGTACGTCTACCTCGCCGAGTCGATCCGGGCCTGGCCGGACCAGGCGGCGCTGTCCACGCACCTGCAGCGCAGCGGCTGGGCCGACGTCGCCTGGCGCGACCTCACCGGCGGCATCGTCGCCCTGCACCGCGGCACCAACCCGGCCTGAGCGGCCCGCCCGCCGGCCCGCCGGCGCGGCCGACCTCCCCTGCCCCGGGTGAGGGCTCCTTGACCGTGCTGAGCCCCGTGAGCCGTCCTACACTCGACGTGACCACCTCGTGAAGACTTTCACAAGCGCAGGAGACCCCGTGACCGGCACCGCCGAGGCCCTCGACGCCGACGTCATCGTCGTCGGCGCCGGCCCGGGCGGCAGCGCGACCGCGCACGCCCTCGCGCAGTCCGGCCTCGACGTCCTCGTGCTGGAGAAGACCGGCTTCCCGCGCGAGAAGGTCTGCGGCGACGGCCTCACCCCGCGCGCCGTCCGCAGCCTCGTCGAGATGGGCATCGACACCTCCGAGGCCAACGGCTTCATCCGCAACCGCGGGCTGCGGATCATCGGCGGCGGCCGCACCATCGAGCTGCCCTGGCCCGAGCTCGCCGAGTACCCCAGCCACGGCCTGGTCCGCCCGCGCCTCGACTTCGACGAGCTGCTGGCCCGCCACGCCGAGGGGGCCGGCGCCCGGCTCGTCGAGCACGCCAACGTGCGCGGCCCGGTGCTCGACGACGCCGGCCGCATCGTCGGCGTCACCGCCGAGCTCGGCCCCGAGAAGGCGCCCGCCACCTACCGCGCCCCGCTCGTGGTGGCGGCCGACGGCAACAGCGCCCGCTTCGCCCTCGGCGTCGGCCTGGCCAAGCGCGACGACCGCCCGATGGGCGTCGCCGTCCGCCGCTACTTCACCAGCCCGCGCCACGACGACGACATGCTCGAGTCCTGGCTCGAGCTGCGCAGCCCCGACGGCGGCCTGCTGCCCGGCTACGGCTGGGTGTTCGGCGTCGGCGACGGCACGAGCAACGTCGGGCTCGGCATCCTCAACACCACCAAGGCCTGGCAGCGCACCGACGTCCGCAAGCTCATGGCCGAGTGGACCTCGACGATGCCGGCCGAGTGGCAGTTCTCCGAGGAGTTCGCCACCGGCCCGGTGCGCTCCGGTGCGCTGCCGATGGGCTTCAACCGCACCCCGCACTACACCCGGGGCATGCTGCTCGTCGGCGACGCCGGCGGCGTCGTCAACCCGTTCAACGGCGAGGGCATCGCGTACGCGATGGAGACCGGCCGGATGGCCGCCGAGACCGTCGTGCAGGCGCTGGCCCGGCCCGCCGGCCCGTCCCGCGAGGCGGCGCTGGAGGCCTACCCGGCGGCCCTGAAGGCCCGCTACGGCGGCTACTACACGCTCGGCCGCGTCTTCGTCACCGCCATCGGCAACCCGCACGTCATGGCGCTGGCCACCCGGCACGGGCTGCCCCGGCCGCTGCTGATGAAGTTCACGCTCAAGCTGCTCGCCAACCTCACGGACCCGCGCGGGGGTGACGCCATGGACCGCGTCATCAACGGCCTGTCCCGCATGGCCCCGGCGGCCTGACCGGCCCTGCCGCCGGCCGGGCCTAGGCTCGACCCGCTCCACGACCCCCTCGAGAGGACGCGCACGTGCTCGACATGTACCTGCCGATCGTCGTGCTGTTCGTGCTCGCGGCGGGCTTCGCGGCGTTCTCGGTCGGCGCGGCGACGATCACGGGCCCCAAGCGCTTCAACCGCGCCAAGGCCGACGCGTACGAGTGCGGGATCAGCCCCACGCCCCAGCCGATGGGCGGCGGCCGGTTCCCGGTGAAGTTCTACCTGACGGCGATGCTGTTCATCGTCTTCGACATCGAGATCATCTTCCTCTACCCGTGGGCCGTCTCGTTCGACCAGCTGGGCCTGTTCGGGCTGGTCGAGATGACCCTGTTCATCGGGACCGTCTTCATCGCGTACGCCTACGTCTGGCGGCGCGGCGGCCTCGAGTGGGACTGATGGCCGACCGCACGCCGACCCCCGCGCACGCCGCACCGACCGAGGGAGCGCACCACCATGGGCCTTGAGGAGAAGCTGCCGTCGGGCATCGTCCTGACCAGCGTCGAGAAGGTCGTCAACTGGTCGCGCAAGTCCAGCCTCTGGCCGGCGACCTTCGGGCTCGCCTGCTGCGCCATCGAGATGATGGCCTCGGGCGGGCCGCGCTACGACCTCGGCCGCTTCGGCATGGAGGTCTTCCGCCCGTCGCCGCGCCAGGCCGACCTCATGATCGTCGCCGGCCGCGTGTCGCAGAAGATGGCCCCGGTCGTGCGCCAGATCTACGACCAGATGCCCGAGCCCAAGTGGGTCATCGCCATGGGCGTCTGCGCCAGCAGCGGCGGCATGTTCAACAACTACGCGATCGTGCAGGGCGTCGACCACATCGTCCCCGTCGACATGTACCTGCCGGGCTGCCCGCCGCGCCCCGAGATGCTCATGGACGCGATCCTCAAGCTGCACGACAAGATCATGGACGAGCCGCTGGGCGCCAACGCCAAGCGCCGCGAGCTGCCCGGCTACGCGCCGCGCGAGCTCGTCGCCAGCAGCCAGCGCTTCACCAAGGAGGGCAAGAAGGCGCACCGCCAGGCCCTCGTGAAGGAGCTCATGCGGTGAGCGACGACACCTCCACCCCCCGCGACGAGACGACGGCCGCCGGCCCCGCCGAGGGCGCCGCCGTGACCGGCGGCGACGCCGCCGGCAGCGGCCCCGCCTCCGAGCTGCCCGACGCCCAGCGCCCCGACGGCTCGCCCGCGAGCACCGGCGCGAGCCGCCCCGACGGCGAGGTCGCGACCGACCGCCTCGGCGCGACGAGCGCCGCCCCGGCGATCGCCGCGAAGGCCAGCGCGGTCACCGCGCCCGACGCCCCCGCGCGCGGCACGTCCGACATGTTCGGCGCGGCCTTCGGCTCCGACACCTCGGGCTTCGGCGGCCTGGTGCGCGCGCCGCGGCTCGAGGCCGGCAGCCCCCGGCCGTACGGCGCGTGGTTCGACGAGGCCGTCGACGCCCTGCAGGAGTCGTACGCCGGCTTCGCCGAGGCCGTCGAGCGCGTCGTCGTCGACCGCGGCGAACTGACGCTGCACGTGCGGCCCGACCGCGTCGCCGAGGTGGCGCGCGAGCTGCGCGACAGCCCCGACCACCGCTACGAGCTGCTCTCCAGCCTGTCGGGCGTCGACTACCCCGACACCGAGCGGCGCTTCCACGTCGTCTACCACCTGACGTCGATGACCTACCGCCGCCGGCTGCGCCTCGAGACCGCCGTGACCGAGGCCGACCCCCGCGTCGCCACCGTCACCGGCGTCTACCCGACGGCCGACTACCACGAGCGCGAGACGTGGGACTTCTTCGGCGTGCTCTTCGAGGGCCACCCGGCGCTCACCCGCATCTTCATGCCGGACGACTGGCAGGGGCACCCGCAGCGCAAGGACTACCCCCTCGGCGGGATCCCGGTGGAGTTCCAGGGCGCGGTCATCCCGCCGCCCGACGAGCGGAGGGCGTACGCATGACCACCACCACGGGCAGCACCACGGGCAGCACCACGGGCAGTGCCAGCGGCCCCGACACCGACGTCTACGCCGGCGCCCGCGACACCACCGAGGGGCGCGTCTACACCGTCACCGGCGGCGACTGGGACGCCGTGCTGGGCGCGGCCGTCGACGACGAGGACCAGCACCTCGTCGTCAACATGGGGCCGCAGCACCCGTCGACGCACGGCGTGCTGCGCCTCGTCGTCGAGCTCGAGGGCGAGACGGTCACGAGCCTGCGCACGGTCATCGGCTACCTGCACACCGGCATCGAGAAGAACCTCGAGTACCGCAACTGGGTGCAGGGCACCACGTTCGTCACGCGCATGGACTACCTGTCGCCGATCTTCAACGAGACGGCGTACTGCCTGGCCGTCGAGAAGCTGCTCGGCGTCGAGCCGCCGGAGCGCGCGACGACGATCCGCGTGCTCTGCATGGAGCTCAACCGCATCTCCTCGCACCTCGTCGCGCTCGCGACCGGCGGGATGGAGCTCGGCGCGCTCACGGCCATGACCAACGGCTTCCGCGAGCGCGAGATGGTCCTCGACGTCCTCGAGATGATCACCGGCCTGCGCATGAACCACGCGTACGTCCGCCCCGGCGGCGTCGCGCAGGACCTGCCGCCCGGCGCGGTCGAGAAGGTCCGCGAGCTGCTGCAGGTCATGCCGGGCCGCCTCGACGGCATCGACGCGATGCTCACCGGCCAGCCGATCTGGAAGGCGCGCATGGAGCGCGTCGCCCACCTCGACGTGCAGGGCTGCCTCGCGCTCGGCGTCACCGGCCCGGTGCTGCGCTCGACCGGCCTGGCCTGGGACCTGCGCAAGACCGAGCCGTACTGCGGCTACGAGACCTACGACTTCGAGGTCGCGACGGCCGACACCGCCGACGCGTACGGCCGCTTCCTCATCCGCATCGAGGAGATGCGGCAGTCGCTGCGGATCATCGAGCAGGCGCTCGACCGCCTGCAGCCCGGCCCGGTCATGGTGGAGGACACCAAGATCGCCTGGCCGGCGCAGCTGGCGCTCGGCAGCGACGGCATGGGCCAGTCGCTCGACCACGTCAAGAAGATCATGGGCACCTCGATGGAGGCCCTGATCCACCACTTCAAGCTGGTCACCGAGGGCTTCCGGGTCCCCGCCGGCCAGGTCTACGTCGCGGTCGAGTCGCCCCGCGGCGAGCTGGGCGTGCACGCGGTGAGCGACGGCGGCACCCGGCCGTTCCGCGTCCACGTGCGCGACCCCAGCTTCGTCAACCTGCAGGCCGCGTCGGCGATGTGCGAGGGCGGTCTGCTGTCCGACGCCATCGCCGCCGTGGCGTCGATCGACCCCGTGATGGGGGGAGTGGACCGCTGATGGCCGCGTCTGGTCTCGATCTCGAGCGCGCCCGGGCGGAGGCCCGGGAGATCATCGCGCGCTACCCGCAGCCGCGCTCGGCGCTGCTGCCGATGCTGCACCTGGTGCAGTCGCACGAGGGCTACGTCAGCGGCGAGGGCATCGCGCTGTGCGCCGAGGAGCTCGGCCTCACCAAGGCCGAGGTCGGCGCGGTCGCGACCTTCTACACGATGTACCGCCGCCGCCCGGCCGGCACGTACCACGTGGGCGTCTGCACCAACACGCTCTGCGCGGTGCTCGGCGGCGACGAGATCCTCGAGCGGGTCTCCGAGCGGCTCGGCATCACGCACGGCGAGACCACCGAGGACGGCACCTTCAGCCTCGAGCACCTCGAGTGCAACGCCGCCTGCGACTACGCCCCGGTCGTGATGGTCAACTGGGAGTTCTACGACGACCAGACGCCCGAGTCGGCCGTCGACGTCGTCGACCGGCTCGCCGCCGGCCAGCCGGTCGCCCCCACCCGCGGGCCGCGCACGCAGTGCACCTTCAAGGAGGCCTCGCGGGTGCTCGCGGGCTTCCCCGACGGCCGCGCCGTCGAGGGCGTGCAGGCCGGCCCGGCCACGCTCGCCGGCTTCGCGCTCGCGCAGTCGCGCGGCGACGCCGCCCCGGACTACCCCGTCAGCGAGGCCGGCGACGGCCCGCAGGAGCAGGAGCAGGCCTGATGCTCACCCCCGTGCTGTCCCGCGGCTGGGGCGACACCGACTCGTTCACCCTCGAGGGCTACCGCCGCCACCGCGGCTACGAGGCGCTCGCCCGCGCGCGGGCGATGGACCCCGACGCGCTCATCGCGCTGGTCAAGGAGTCCGGCCTGCGCGGCCGCGGCGGCGCCGGCTTCCCCACGGGCATGAAGTGGGGCTTCATCCCGCAGGGCACCGAGGGCCAGGCCGCCAAGCCGCACTACCTCGTCGTCAACGCCGACGAGAGCGAGCCGGGCACCTGCAAGGACACCCCGCTCATGATGGCCAACCCGCACGTGCTGGTGGAGGGCGTCGTCATCGCCTGCCACGCCATCCGCGCGTCGCACGCCTTCATCTACATCCGCGGCGAGGAGCTGCACGTGCTCCGGCGCCTGCAGCACGCCGTGCAGGAGGCCGTCGACGCCAGCCTCGTCGGCGACCTGCGGATCGTCGTGCACGCCGGCTCCGGCGCCTACATCTGCGGCGAGGAGACGGCGCTGCTCGACTCGCTCGAGGGCTACCGCGGCCAGCCGCGCCTGCGCCCGCCGTTCCCGGCGACGCACGGCCTCTACGCCAGCCCGACGGTCGTCAACAACGTCGAGTCGATCGCCAGCGTCCCGAGCATCGTGCTCGGCGGCGCCGCGTGGTTCGGCTCCATGGGCACCGAGAAGAGCAAGGGCTACACGCTGTACTCGCTGTCCGGCCACGTGAAGCGCCCCGGGCAGTACGAGGCCCCGCTCGGCATCACGCTGCGCCAGCTGCTCGACCTGTCGGGCGGCATGCGCGACGGCTCGGAGCTGAAGTTCTGGACGCCGGGCGGCAGCTCGACGCCGATCCTCACCGCCGAGCACCTCGACGTGCCGCTCGACTACGAGGGCGTCGCCGGGGCCGGCTCGATGCTCGGCACTAAGGCGCTGCAGTGCTTCGACCAGACCACCTCGGTCGTGCGCGCCGTCCTGCGCTGGACGGAGTTCTACGCGCACGAGTCGTGCGGCAAGTGCACGCCCTGCCGCGAGGGGACGTACTGGATGGTGCAGATCCTCAAGCGCCTCGAGGCCGGCCAGGGCACCGAGGAGGACATCGCGACCCTCCTCGACACCTGCGACAACATCTTCGGGCGCAGCTTCTGCGCCCTCGGCGACGGCGCCACGAGCCCGATCGTCTCCGCCGTCCAGCACTTCCGCGACGAGTTCCTCGCCGGCACGCACACGCCGGCCTGGGAGCTCTTCCCGTACCGCGCCTCCGCCCGCTGGGGCGGGGCGCTCGCAGGAGCCCAGGCATGACGCTCGCCCCCGACCGGACCGACCTGGTCACCCTCACCATCGACGGGCTCGAGGTGAGCGTCCCGAAGGGGACGCTGCTCATCCGCGCCGCCGAGCAGCTCGGCATCCAGGTGCCGCGCTTCTGCGACCACCCGCTGCTGGACCCGGTCGGCGCCTGCCGCCAGTGCATCGTCGAGGTGGAGGGCCAGCGCAAGCCGCTGACGTCCTGCACCACCACGGTCACCGAGGGCATGGTCGTCAAGACGCAGCTGTCCTCGCCGGTGGCCAAGAAGGCGCAGCACGGCGTGCTGGAGCTGCTGCTCATCAACCACCCGCTCGACTGCCCGGTCTGCGACAAGGGCGGCGAGTGCCCGCTGCAGAACCAGGCGCTGTCGGCCGGCGGCGCGGAGTCGCGCTTCCACGACCGCAAGCGCACCTACCCCAAGCCGCTCGCCATCAGCAGCCAGGTGCTGCTCGACCGCGAGCGCTGCGTGCTCTGCGCGCGCTGCACCCGCTTCTCGCAGCAGGTGGCGGGCGACCCGTTCATCGAGCTGTTCGAGCGCGGGGCGCTGCAGCAGGTCGCGATCTACACCGACACGCCCTTCGAGAGCTACTTCTCCGGCAACACGGTGCAGATCTGCCCGGTCGGCGCCCTCACCGGAGCGGCCTACCGCTTCCGCGCCCGCCCCTTCGACCTCGTCAGCTCGCCGATGGTGTGCGAGCACTGCGCCAGCGGCTGCGCCCTGCGCAGCGACCACCGGCGCGGCAAGGTGCTGCGGCGCCTGGCCGGCGACGACCCGGCGGTCAACGAGGAGTGGAACTGCGACAAGGGCCGCTGGGCCTTCCCGTGGTCGTCGCAGGCCGACCGCCTCACCGTGCCGCTGGTGCGCGACCTCGACACCGGCCGCCTCGTCGAGGCGTCGTGGACCGAGGCCCTCGAGCGCGCCGCGGCCGGCCTCGCGCTCGCCCGCGAGGAGGGCGGCGTCGGCGTGCTGCCCGGCGGCCGCCTCACCGTCGAGGACGCCTACGCGTACGCGAAGTTCTCGCGCGTCGCGCTGCGCACCAACGACGTCGACGCCCGCGTGCGCCCGCACAGCGACGAGGAGCTGGCCTTCCTCGCCTCCTCGGTCGCCGGGCGCTACGTCGGCGAGACCGTGACCTACGCCGACCTCGAGAGCGCGCCCGCCGTCGTCCTCGCCGGCTTCGAGCCGGAGGAGGAGTCGCCGATCGTCTTCCTGCGCCTGCGCAAGGCGGTCCGCCGCCACGGCACGCAGGTCTTCGCGCTCGCGCCGTTCCGCTCGCCCGGCGCGGTCAAGACCGCCGCCCGGCTGGTCGAGACGGTGCCCGGCCTGGAGGGCGAGGTGCTCGCCGCCCTGGCGCGCACCGACCTCGAGGGCGTCCCCGGCACCGCCGCGGCGGCGCTGCGCGAGCCCGGCGCCGTGCTGCTCGTCGGCGAGCGCCTCGCCGGCGCCGTCGGCGCGCTGTCGGCCGCGGCGGCACTCGCCGCCGAGACCGGCGCCCGTCTGGCCTGGGTGCCCCGCCGCGCCGGCGAGCGCGGTGCCGTCGACGCCGGCGCGCTGCCGACCCTGCTGCCCGGCGGCCGCCTGGTCGCCGACGTCGGCGCCCGCGCCGAGGTCGAGGCCGTCTGGGGCGCGCCCGTGCCCGGCGCGCCCGGCCGCAGCGCCGACGCGCTGCTCACCGCCGTCCGCGACGGCGCCCTCGCGGGCCTGCTCGTCGGCGGCGTCGACCCCGCCGACTGCCCCGACCCGGCGCTGGCCCTCGACGCCCTCGAGGCCGCGCAGTTCGTCGTCAGCCTGGAGGTGCGCCGCTCGCCGGTCACCGACCGCGCCGACGTCGTGCTGCCGGTCGCCCCGGCGGTCGAGAAGGAGGGCACCTACCTCGACTGGGAGGGCCGCGCCCGCCCGTTCGAGAAGGTGCTCCGGGCCTCCGGCGCGCTGTCGGACCTGCGCGTGCTGCACGTGCTCGCCGACGAGCTCGACGCGCCGATCGGGCTGCCCGACGCCGCTGCCGCGCGCGCCGAGATCGCGCTGCTCGGCGCGCCGGGGGAGCACCCCGCGCCGCCGACCGTCGCGCCCGCCGGCCCGCCGGAGCCCGCGCGCGGGCAGGCCGTGCTGGCCACCTGGCACTGGCTGCTCGACGACGGCTCGCTGCAGGACGGCGAGCCCTTCCTGGCCGGCACCGCCAAGCGCAGCCGCCTGCACCTGTCGGCCGGCACCGCGGCCGAGGTCGGCGTGGCCGAGGGCGACCTGGTCACCGTGAGCACCGCGCGTGGCAGTCTCACCCTGCCCCTCGTCGTGGCCGACCTGCCCGACCGGGTCGTCTGGCTGCCCACCCGGTCGCCCGACGCCGCCGTACGCCGTGACCTCGTCGCCTCCGCCGGAGACGTGGTCGCGCTCTCGAAGGGACCGGCCCGCGCGTGAACGACACCGTGACCGCCCTCGGCAACGAGCCGTTCTGGCTGGTGGCCGCCAAGGCGGTCTTCGTCTTCGTCCTGCTCGTGCTGCTGACGCTGTTCACCATCGTGTTCGAGCGCAAGGTCGTCGGCCGCATGCAGCAGCGCCCCGGCCCCAACCGGGTCGGCCCGGGCGGCTGGCTGCAGTCGCTCGCGGACGGGCTCAAGCTGGCGCTCAAGGAGGAGATCATCCCGGCGCTGGCCGACAAGCCGGTCTACGTCCTGGCGCCGCTGGTCTCCGCGATCCCCGCGTTCCTCGCGTTCTCGGTCATCCCCTTCGGCCCCGAGGTCTCGGTGGCCGGCGAGCGCACCGCGCTGCAGCTCACCGACCTGCCGATCGGCGTGCTGTTCATCCTGGCCACCGGCAGCGTCGGCGTCTTCGGCCTGGTGCTCGCCGGCTGGAGCAGCGGCTCGACCTACCCGCTGCTGGGCGGCCTGCGGTCCGCCGCGCAGGTCATCAGCTACGAGGTGGCGATGGGCCTGGCGCTCGTCGCGGTGTTCATCTACTCCGGCTCGCTCTCGACGAGCACGATCGTCGCCGCGCAGGACGACCTGTGGTTCGTGCTCACGCTGCCGGTCAGCTTCGTCATCTACGTCATCGCGATGGTCGGCGAGACCAACCGCGCGCCCTTCGACCTCCCCGAGGCCGAGAGCGAGCTGGTCGGCGGCTTCCACACCGAGTACACCTCGCTGAAGTTCGCGATGTTCTTCCTCGCCGAGTACATCAACATGATCACCGTCTCGGCGCTGGCCGTGACGCTGTTCCTCGGCGGCTGGCAGGCCCCGCCGCTGCTGAGCCGGGTGGAGGTGCTGTCGACCGGCTGGTTCCCGCTCGTGTGGTTCCTGCTCAAGGTCGTCGCGTTCCTGTTCTTCTTCGTCTGGCTGCGCGGCACGCTCCCGCGGATGCGCTACGACCAGTTCATGAAGCTGGGCTGGAAGGTGCTCATCCCGGTCGCCCTGCTGTGGATCCTGCTCGTCGCCGCCATGCGCGTCGCGACCGACGAGCTCGACCGCGAGCAGCTGCTGCTCGGCGGCGGCGCGGTCGTGCTGCTCGTGCTGCTGGCCTCGGCGCTGATCCCCGACAAGCCCGCGCCCGAGCGCCCGGCCGACGCGCCGCAGGCGGCGCTCGTGCCCCAGGCCGAGGGCGGCTTCCCCGTGCCCCCGCTCGACCTGTCCGTCCCGCCGACCCCGCGGTCGCTGGCGCGCGCTGCCGTCGCCCCCGCGGGCGCCGGTGCCGGCACCGACCCCGCGCCCACCCCCGAGGAGGCCTCGCCGTGAGCGCACTCGACCCCGTCAAGGGGTTCGGCGTCACCTTCGGCGCCATGTTCAAGAAGGTCGCGACCGAGGAGTACCCGGAGCAGGTCAAGGCCGTCGCCCCGCGCTACCACGGGCGCCACGTGCTCAACCGGCACCCGGACGGCCTGGAGAAGTGCATCGGCTGCGAGCTGTGCGCCTGGGCCTGCCCGGCCGACGCGATCTACGTCGAGGGCGCCGACAACACCGACGACGCGCGCTACAGCCCCGGCGAGCGCTTCGCCGCCGTCTACCAGATCAACTACCTGCGCTGCATCTTCTGCGGCCTGTGCATCGAGGCCTGCCCGACCCGCTCGCTCACGATGACCAACGAGTACGAGCTGGCCGACGACTCCCGCGCCGACTTGGTCTTCACCAAGTCCGACCTGCTGGCGCCGCTGCTGGCCGGCATGGAGCAGCCGCCGCACCCGATGCGGCTGGGCGAGACCGACACCGACTACTACGTGCGCGCCGGCCGCCCCGCCGAGGAGGCGTCGTGAGCGCGCTCGCCGACGGCCTGCTGCTCGCCGCGGAGCCCGGCACCGCCGGCACCGGCGAGCAGGTGGCGTTCTGGGTGTTCGCGCCGATCGCCACCGTCGCCGCGCTCGGCATGGTGCTGGCGCGCAACGCCGTGCACGCCGCGCTCATGCTCGCGGCGGTGATGCTCAGCTTCGCCGGGCTCTACGCCGTGCAGGACGCGCCCTTCCTCGCGGCCGTGCAGGTGATCGTCTACACCGGCGCCATCCTCATGCTGTTCCTGTTCGTGCTCATGCTGGTCGGCGTCGACAGCAGCGACTCGCTCGTCGAGACGCTGCGCGGCCACCGCATCGCCACCGGCCTGGTCGGGCTCGGCTTCGCCGGCGTGCTCATGGGCGCGCTCGCCAGCGCCGTGGCCGACACCGAGACCTCCGGGCTCGCCGGCCCCAACGCCGAGGGCAACGTCGTCGGCATCGCCCGGCTGCTGTTCACCCGCTACGTCTTCGCCTTCGAGGTGACGAGCGCGCTGCTCATCACCGCGGCGCTCGGCGCCATGGTGCTCGCCCACAAGGAGCGCACCACGCACGTCGACCAGCGCGAGCAGGCCCGCCGCCGCTTCGCCGGCGACAGCCCGCTGCCGCTGCCCGGGCCGGGCGTCTTCGCCGACCACGGCAGCAGCGCCAGCCCGGCCCTGCTGCCCGACGGCCGCCCGGCCCCGAGCAGCGTGTCGAGCGCGCTCGAGGCCGAGGAGGAGCCCGCCGTCGCCGGCGGCACCGGCGGGGCCGGCAGCCGCGGCCGCACCGGGAGCCCCGACGCCACCGCCCAGGACCGGGGGCTGCTGTGAGCCCGAGCGCCTACCTGCTGCTCGCCGCGCTGCTGTTCACCATCGGCGCGGTCGGCGTCCTCACCCGCCGCAACGCGATCCTCGTGTTCATGTGCGTGGAGTTGATGCTCAACTCCGTCAACCTCACGCTGGTCACCTTCAGCCGCGTCAACGGCGACCTCGACGGCCAGGTCATGGCCTTCTTCGTCATGGTCGTCGCCGCCGCGGAGGTCGTGGTCGGCCTGGCGATCATCATGAGCATCTTCCGCACCCGGCGCTCGGCGTCGGTCGACGACGCCAACCTGCTCAAGTACTAGACAGTCCCCGGCGCCCCTGCCCCGCGCCGTGCCCGAGACCGTGCCCCCAGACCGCGCCCCGACGGCCCCGACGCCGACGGCCACGACCGAAGACGAGGACCTGCCCCGTGCCTGCGCGCGCTGACGACGTCCGGCGAGCCGACCGGTGACGCCGATCGCCCTGGAGGGGATCGAGCCCTTCGCCCCGGTCGCCGCCGACGGCGTGCTGGCGACGCCGTGGCTGCTGCTCCTGCTGCCGGCCGCCGGCGCGCTGCTGCTGCTGCTCACCGGCCGCCGGTCCGACGGCTGGGGCCCCTACCTCGCGACCGGCCTGTGCGGCGGCGCCTTCGTGTGGGCGCTCGTGCTGTTCGCGGCGCTGCGCGGCGAGGCCGACCGCAGCGTCGACGTCGCGCTCTGGTCGTGGGTGCCGGTCGGCGGCTTCCAGGTCGACCTCGGCCTGCTGCTCGACCCGCTGTCGATGGTGTTCGTGCTCCTCATCACCGGCGTCGGCACGCTCATCCACGTCTACTCGCTCGGCTACATGGCGCACGACCCGCGCAAGCGCCAGTTCTTCGCCTACCTCAACCTGTTCGTCGCGGCGATGCTGCTGCTCGTCCTCGGCGACAGCTACCTCGCGCTCTACGTCGGCTGGGAGGGCGTCGGCCTCGCGTCGTACCTGCTCATCAGCTTCTACTACGACCGCCACAGCGCCGCGACGGCCGCCAAGAAGGCCTTCATCGCCAACCGCGTCGGCGACGTCGGCCTGAGCCTGGCGATCATGGTCATGTTCGCGACGCTCGGCGCGACGACGTTCACCGAGGTGTTCGGCGCGGCCGAGGAGGGCGGGCTGTCCACGGGCGCCGCCACCGCGATCGGCCTGCTGCTGCTGCTCGGCGCCTGCGGCAAGAGCGGCCAGTTCCCGCTGCACACCTGGCTGCCCGACGCCATGGAGGGCCCGACCCCGGTGTCGGCGCTCATCCACGCCGCGACGATGGTCACCGCCGGCGTCTACCTCATCGCCCGGTCCACGCCGCTGTACGAGCTGGCCGAGACCGCCGCGCTCGTCGTGAGCATCATCGGCGTCATCACGCTGGTCATCGGCTGCGTCATCGGCTGCGCGTACGACGACATCAAGAAGGTGCTGGCCTACTCGACGGTCAGCCAGATCGGCTACATGTTCCTGGCCGTCGGCATCCCCGGCGCCGCGGCGGTCGCGATCCTGCACCTCGTCACGCACGGCTTCTTCAAGGCCTGCATGTTCCTGTCGGCCGGCTCGGTGATGCACGGCATGGACGACCAGGTCGACATGCGCCGCTTCGGGGCGCTGCGCAAGGAGATGCCGGTGACCTTCGCCTGCATGACCGCGGGCTACCTGGCGATCGTCGGCTTCCCGTTCCTGTCGGGCTTCTACTCCAAGGACCTCATCATCGAGGTGGCCTTCGACCAGCGCGGGGCCCGCGGCTGGATCATGGGCACGACGGCGCTGGTCGCGGCCGGCGTCACCGCCTTCTACATGACGCGCCTCATGCTCATGACCTTCTTCGGCCGCCGCCGCTGGACCGCCGGGGTGCACCCGCACGAGTCGCCCGCGTCGATGACCGGCCCGATGGTGCTGCTGGCCGTCGGCGCCGTGGCCGGCGGCTTCCTGCTCACCCGCGGCGACGCGTTCCTCGAGTGGCTGACCCCGGTGCTCGGCACCGAGGGCGAGGTCGACCACCTCATCGAGCCGGTCGTGGTCTCGCTGCTCACGGTCGTCATGCTCGTGCTCGGCGCCGGCACGGCGTACCTGCTGTACGGCCGGCGCGCGGTGCCCATGAGCCCGCCCGTCGCGGTCAGCCCGTTCACCACGGCCGCCCGCAACAACCTCTACCTCGACGCCCTCAACGAGGCGGTGCTCATGCGTCCCGGGCAGTACCTCACCCGCGCCCTGGTCTTCTTCGACCGGCGCGGCATCGACGGGGCCGTGTCCGGCCTCGCCGCCGGCGTGGGCGGCGGCTCGAGCCGGCTGCGCCGCGTGCAGACCGGCTTCGTGCGCTCGTACGCGCTGTCGGTCTTCGGCGGCGCCACGCTGGTGCTCGCCGCGCTCGTCGTCGCCCGAGCGGGGGTCTGAGCCGTGGACGACTTCCCCTGGCTGACCGTCATCGGCGCCACGCCGCTGCTCGGCGTCGCCGTGATCCTCGCCCTGCCGCGCGGCCGCGACCTGCTCGTCAAGCAGGTCGCGCTGCTCACCTCGCTCGTCGTGCTCGGCCTGACGATCGCGATGTGCGCCCGCTTCGAGCCGGCCGGCGCGCGCTTCCAGTTCACCGAGGCCTACGACTGGATCCCGGCGTTCGGCGTGCAGTACGCCGTCGGCGTCGACGGCATCGCCCTGGTGCTCATCGCGCTCGTGGCGGTGCTCGTGCCGGTCGTGCTGCTCGCGTCGTGGCACGACGCCGACCCCGTCGAGGCGACCGCGGCGGAGGCGGCCGCCGCGTCCGAGCGGGCCGTCGTCGCCCGCGCCGCCGCGTCGACCGGCGGCGGCAGCACGCGCGTCGCGACCGTCGAGGGCCCGCCCGCCGGCGGCGCCCTGCGCCCCGGGCGCTCGGTGAAGACCTTCTTCAGCCTGCTGCTGGTGCTCGAGACGATGATGGTCGGCGTCTTCGCCGCCACCGACGTCTTCCTGTTCTACGTCTTCTTCGAGGCGATGCTCATCCCGATGTACTTCCTCATCGGGAGCTACGGCGGCCCGCGCCGCGCGTACGCGTCGGTGAAGTTCTTGCTCTACAGCCTGTTCGGCGGGCTGCTCATGCTGGCCTCGGTGATCGGCCTCTACGTCGCCGCCGGCGACCAGCTGGCGAGCGGCACCTTCAACTTCCTGGCGCTCACCCAGCTCGAGCTGAGCACCACCCACCAGGTGTGGCTGTTCCTCGGGTTCTTCCTCGCCTTCGCGATCAAGGCCCCGCTGTTCCCCTTCCACACCTGGCTGCCCGACGCCGGTGCCGAGGCGCCGGTCGGCGCGGCGGTGCTGCTCGTCGGCGTGCTCGACAAGGTCGGCACCTACGGCTTCCTGCGCTACTGCCTGCCGCTGTTCCCCGACGCGTCCCGCGAGCTGGCGCCGTACGTCATCGCGCTGTCCGTGATCGGCGTGCTGTACGGCGCGCTGCTGGCCATGGGCCAGAAGGACCTCAAGCGCTTCGTCAGCTACACCTCGATCGCGCACTTCGGCTTCATCGGCCTCGGCGTCTTCGCGTTCACGACCCAGGCGCAGACCGGCGCGGTGCTCTACATGGTCAACCACGGCCTGTCGACGGGCGCGCTGTTCCTCGTCATCGGCTTCCTCGTGGCCCGCGGCCGCACCCGCGACGTCGACGCGTACGGCGGCGTCGCCAAGGTCGCGCCGCTGCTGGCCGGCGCCTTCCTCGTCGCCGGCCTGTCGTCGCTGGCGCTGCCGGGCCTGTCGACCTTCATCAGCGAGTTCCTCGTGCTGGTCGGGTCCTTCCAGCGCTACGAGGTCGCGACCGTGCTCGCGACGATCGGCATCGTGCTGGCGGCGCTGTACGTGCTGCTGGCCTACCAGCGCACGATGCAGGGCCCGCTCAACCCGGTGCACGCCCGGATGCCCGACCTCAAGGGGCGCGAGGTGCTCGCCGTGGCGCCGCTCGTCGCGCTCATGGTCTTCCTCGGCTTCTACCCGAAGCCGCTCACCGACGTCATCGAGCCCGCCGTGCGCTGCACGCAGGCCGACCTCGGCTTCAGCGACCCGCAGCCCGACGAGGGCGAGGGCGTCGAGAGCGACGCGCCGACGCCCGCCGACTGCCAGACCACCGGGGAGCGGTAGTGCCCGTCGACATCGAGTCCGTGCCGGTCGCGTACTCCGCGATCCTGCCGATGCTGCTCGTCCTCGGCGCCGCCGCCGTCGGCGTGCTCGTCGAGGCCTTCGTGCCGGCCGCGCGCCGCCGCGTCGCGCAGGTCGTCGTCGCCCTCGCCGGCCTCGTCGGCGGCCTGGTCGCCGTCGTCGCGCTCGCGGGCGAGCCCGACCGGCTGGTCGTCGGCGACGCCATCGCGATCGACGGCCCGACGCTGTTCCTGCAGGGCACGCTGTGCCTGCTCGGCATCGGTGCGGTGCTGCTGCTGTCCGAGAGCAGCCTCGACAGCTCCGGCGGCGACATCGTCAGCAGCGCCGCGGCCCTGCCCGGCACCCGCGAGGACCTCCGGCTCGCCGAGAGCCAGGGCGTGCAGACCGAGGTCTACCCGCTCGCGATGTTCGCCCTCGGCGGCATGCTGCTGTTCCCGGCGTCGAACAACCTCATCCTCATGTTCATCGCCCTCGAGGTGCTGTCGCTGCCGCTGTACCTCATGGCCGGGCTCGCCCGCCGCCGCCGCCTGCTGTCGCAGGAGGCCGCCGTGAAGTACTTCCTGCTCGGCGCGTTCTCCTCGGCCTTCTTCCTCTACGGCGTCGCGCTGCTCTACGGCTACGCCGGCACGGTCGACCTCGGCGGGGTGCGCGAGGCCACGCTGCTCGCGCAGGACGACGACCTGCTGCTCTACCTGGGCCTGGCGATGCTGGCCGTCGGGCTGCTGTTCAAGGTCGGCGCGGTGCCCTTCCAGGCCTGGACGCCCGACGTCTACCAGGGCTCGCCGACCGCCGTCACCGCCCTCATGGCGTCGGCCACCAAGGTCGCCGGCTTCGGCGCGCTGCTGCGCGTGCTCTACGTCGGCGTCGCCGAGGTGCGCTGGGACTGGCGCCCGGCGCTGTGGGCCGTCGCCATCCTCACGATGGTCGCCGGCGCGCTGCTGGCCGTGACGCAGACCGACGTGAAGCGCATGCTCGCCTACTCCTCGGTGGCGCACACCGGCTTCCTGCTCGTCGGCGTCGTCACCCTCGACACCGACGGCCTGGCGGGCACGCTGTTCTACCTGCTCACCTACGGCTTCACGACGATCGCCGCCTTCGCGGTCGTGACGATGGTGCGCGACAGCGCCGGCGAGGCGACGCACCTGTCGTCGTGGGCCGGGCTCGGGCGGCGCAGCCCGCTGCTGGCCGGCACCTTCGCGCTGCTGCTGTTCGCGCTCGCCGGCATCCCGCTCACGAGCGGCTTCACCGCCAAGTTCGCGGTGTTCCAGCCGGCCCTGGACGACGCGCTGCCGCTCGTCGTGGTCGGCGTCGTCGCCAGCGCCGTCACGGCGTTCTTCTACGCCCGCGTCGTGGTGCTCATGTTCTTCACCGACCCGGCGCCCGACGGCCCGTCGGTGGCGGTGCCGAGCGGCTTCACCACCGCCGCGATCGCGCTCGGCGCGGCCGTGACGGTCGTCGCGGGCGTCGTGCCGCAGCCGCTGCTCGACCTCGCGCAGTCGGCCGCCCTGTTCACCCGGTGACCCCCGCCGGCCGGGCTCCCGTGGGGCCGGGCCGGGCCCGCGCCACTACAGTCTGGGCGTGACCCTCCCCGCCGCCTCGACCCGCCCCGCGTCCCTCGGCGAGGCCTTCGAGGCGACCGACCCGGCGCTGTCGGCGGCCCTGCGCGAGGGCCTGGTCCGGGTCGAGGAGCGGCTGCACGAGGTCGCCGACGCCGGCCACCCGCTGCTGCGCCAGGCCTCCCGCCACCTCGTCGACGCCGGCGGCAAGCGCTTCCGCCCGCTGCTCGCGCTGCTCGCCGGCCAGCTCGGCGACGGCGCCGCCCCCGAGGTGGTCGAGGCGGCCGTGGTCGTCGAGCTGACCCACCTCGCGACCCTCTACCACGACGACGTGCAGGACGAGGCCGACGTGCGCCGGGGCGCCGAGAGCGCCAACGCCCACTGGACCAACACCGTCGCCATCCTCACCGGCGACTACCTGTTCGCCCGCGCGTCCGACCTCGTCGCCGACCTCGGCCCCGACGCCGTGCGCATCCAGGCCCGCACCTTCGCCCGCCTCGTCGAGGGGCAGATCAGCGAGACGGCCGGGCCCGCCGACGGCGAGGACGCCGTCGCGCACCACCTGCAGGTCGTCGCCGACAAGACCGGCTCGCTCATCGCCACCAGCGCCCGCCTCGGCGCCCTGCTGTCCGGCGCGCCGGCGGCCAGCGTCGACGCCGTCACCCGCTACGCCGAGGTCGTCGGCATCGCCTTCCAGCTCTCCGACGACCTCATCGACGTGCTCAGCGAGACGGGGGAGTCGGGCAAGACGCCCGGCACCGACCTGCGCGAGGGCGTCCGCACGCTGCCGGCGCTCGAGGCCCTCGCCGGCACCGACCCCGCCGAGGCGCGCCTGCGCGAGCTGGTCGCCCGGCCGCTGCCCGACGACGCCGAGCACGCCGAGGCGCTCGCCCTGCTGCGCGGCTCGGCCGCCGTCGGCGCCGCCCGCGACCGCCTCACCGCCGCGCTGGACGACGCCCGCGCCATCGCCCGCGAGCTGCCGGCCGGCCCCGTCCCCGACGCCCTGCTCGGCCTCGCCGACTTCGTGCAGGCCCGCACCGGCTGACCGCTGGCCCCTCGGCCAGCCTCCCTTCGCCCGCTCCCGCCTTGCGTCTGCCCGACGCGTCCGGGGAGCCCCCGCCTGCAGCAGACATAACGGCCGCGGGGCGCAGGCCGCCGGCCGCGGGCGCGTAGCCGTGAGGCGGCAACTCCCCTGCGTCTGCCCGACGCGTCCGGAGAGCCCCCGCCTGCAGCAGACGCATCGACCGCGGGGCGCAGGCGCCGTGGCCACGAGGCGGCGTGACCAGCCCTACGTCTGCCCGACGCGTCCGGAGAGTCCCCGCCTGCAGCAGACGCGACGGTCAAGGGGCGGCGTCTGCTGCCCTTGCGTCTGCCCGAAGCGTCCGGGGCGCCCCCGCCTGCGGCAGACGCAACGGGGCGGCGAGGCCGGCGGACGCCGCGGCCGTGAGGCGGCCGCTGCCGCGGGTAGGCAGTCGGCGTGAGCGACGTGCGGTACGTGCCCGAGCGGTCCCGGTTCGAGCTCGACTGCCCGGGCGGCCCCGCCGTCCTCACGTACGTGCGCGCCGGCGACCGCGTCGTCATGGACCACACGCTCGTGCCGCCCGCGAGCGGCGGCAGCGGCGTCGGCAGCGCGCTGGTGCGCGCCGGCCTCACCTGGGCGGCTCAGCACGACCTCGTCGTCGTCCCGCAGTGCTGGTTCGTGCGCGGCTGGCTCGACCGGCACCCCGGCGAGCTCGCGGTGCGCGTCGCCTGACGACGCCGAGCGATCGGCGCTAGCGGTAGTTGGTGAACTGCAGCGCGAAGTCGAAGTCCTTGGCCTTGAGCAGGGCGATGACCGCCTGCAGGTCGTCCTTCTTCTTGGCGCTCACCCGCAGC
>CANKBT010000004.1 GCA_947479995.1 Frankiaceae bacterium
CAGTGGCAGGAGGCCCTCGCCGAGCTGCGGACGGCGCGCCGGATCACCGGCGACCCGCAGCACCTCGCCGTGCTGGCCGACTGCGAGCGCGCGCTCGGTCGCCCCGAGCGGGCACTGGCGGTGCTCGACGACCCGCAGGTCACGAGCCTGGAGCAGGCCGCCCGGGTCGAGCTGGTGGTCGTCGTCTCCGGGGCGCGCCGCGACCTCGGGCAGCCGGACGCCGCCGTGCTGCTGCTGCAGGGGCCGGCGCGCGCGACCACCGCGCGGCGGCCGTGGGCGGCACGCCTCTGGTACGCGTACGCCGAGGCGCTGCTGGCCGCGGGGCGCGAGGAGGAGGCGCGCGACTGGTTCGCGCGCGCGGCGCAGCACGACGCCGGGGCCGACACCGACGCCGCCGAGCGCCTGCTGGCCCTGGACGGCGTCGTGCTCGACCTCGACGACCAGGACCCCGTCGACGACACCGAGGACGACGTCGACGCCGGCGACGCTGGCGACGGGGGCGCGGGCGGCGCACGCGCCGGCGCGGCGGGCACGGCGGCCGAGCCGGCGGGAGCCGCCTCTGCCGACGACGCCGACGACGCCGCCGGAGCCGACGCGGACGAGGACGACGCTGCCGAGGCGGCCCGCACCGACGCGCTCCTGGCCGCGCTGGCCAGCGAGAGCCGTGACCCGGCGACTCGCCTGCCCTCCGCCCCGGCCGTCGCCTTCGTCGAGGAGCCCGTCGCGCCCGCGCGCCCGGCCGCTGCGCCGCCGGTGCCCGCGGCGGTCGAGGCACCCGCCGCGGCGGAGCCGGAGCCGCCGGCGGTCCGGTCGGCGCCGACGCCGCCGCCCGTGCCGTGGGCCGAGCCGCCGTCGTACGGCGCCCCGGACGACGACACGCTGTTCTGACCGCCGGCACGCGGGTCCGACAGACCCGCGTGCTCGAGGCTCCGTCCACAGCCGCTGCGGCGCGAGCCAGGCGGCGTCGCCTGCCGTCGCACGCTCGTCGTCCGGGCACGACGACGAGCGGAGGACGGCATGACGAGGGCGCGCGGCAGCGCAGCGGTGCGGGATGACGAGGCCGACGGCGCGGCGGACGCCGCGCGCAACGAGGTGCAGCTGGTGGGCCGCCTGGCCGCACCTGCGCAGGAGCGGGAGCTGCCGAGCGGTGACGTCGTGGTGTCGTTCCGGCTGGTCGTCGACCGGCCGCCCGGGGCGCGCCGCGCGGCCGGAGCGCGGGCGGTCACGGTCGACACCCTCGACTGCGCCGCCTGGCGCGCGGCCGACCGGCGGCGCGTCCTGGCGCTCGGCGCGGGCGACGTGCTGGCCGTGCAGGGGGCGCTGCGACGGCGCTTCTGGCGCTCGGGCGCCGGCGCGACCAGCCGCTACGAGGTCGAGGTGGCCGCGGTCCGCCGGGTGCGCCGGGCCGACGGTCGACCGCCCGCGACGCGTCGGTGATCACCGGCGGGTGCATGAGCACCGCGCTGACGTGGGAAGATGCCCGGGAGACGTCCCGTCGTCGTGCCCGCAGGGCACCGCCGGCCGGGGCTGCGCGTTGCACGAGCAGGAGCAGCACGAGGAGCACGACCAGGACCAGCGAGCGACGAGTCGAGGAGGGCAGGCCGAGCGGCAGGAGGGGCGCCGTCCCTCGTCGCGGGACGCACCACAGGAGCCGGGGGACCGGCGTGACACGAGGAGGACTGCGTGGCAGACAGCCGCTACGACCCCCGGTACGACCCGCGCGCGCCCGAGGAGGAGAAGCCGCGGCCGTTCTCGGACCTGCCGCCGCCGCCCCCCGACGTCACCCCCAGCGGCGAGATGTACGACTGGTACGTCCGCGGCCTGGACCTGCTGCAGAGCGGCGACGCCAACGCGGCCGTGCAGCTGCTGACGCACACCGCCGCCGCCGAGCCGGAGTCGCGGATGGTGCGCGAGGCGCTGGCGCGGGCGCAGTTCGACGTCGGCCTCTACGAGGAGGCCCGCGAGAACTTCACCTGGATCGTGGGCATCGACCCGGCCGACGACTACGCGCAGTTCGGCCTCGGCCTGGCGGCGACGAAGGTCGGCGACCTCGACGGGGCCGTCGAGCACCTCGCGCTGGCCGCGGCCATGCGCCCCGACATCGGCTACTACGGCACGGCGCTGCGCGGCGCCCGGGCCGCGCTGACGGCGGCCCGCCGCTGAGCGCTGGCCCGCGCGGCTCCGCCCTCGGCGCGAGCGGGTCGCCGCTGTGCCGCGCCTACGACGCGGCGCTGTTCGACCTCGACGGCGTGCTCTACCTCGGCCCGGAGCCGGTGGTGCACGCCGCCGACGCCGTGGCGGCGGCGGTGGCAGCGGGCATGCGTCCCGCGTACGTCACCAACAACGCCTCACGGCGCCCGGCGGTGGTCGCCGCGCACCTCAGCGAGCTCGGCATCCCCGCCGAGCCCGCCGACGTCGTCACCAGCGCGCAGGCCGCGGCTCGCTGGCTGGCCCGGCACCTGGCGCCCGGCGACGCCGTGCTCGTCGTCGGCACGGACGGGCTCGCCGAGGAGGTCGAGGCGGTCGGGCTGCGCCCGGTGCGCTCGGCCGACGCGCAGCCGGCCGCCGTCGTGCAGGGGCTGTCGCAGGACACCGGCTGGGCGGACCTCGCCGAGGCGACCGTGGCGCTGCGGGCGGGCGCCGTGTGGGTGGCCGGCAACACCGACAGCACGTACCCGAGCCCCCGGGGGCCGCTGCCCGGCAACGGCGCGATGGTCGCCGCCCTGGCCGCCGCCAGCGGTCAGCAGCCCGTGGTGGTCGGCAAGCCCGAGCCCGAGCTGCACCGCGAGTCGCTCGAGCGCGTGCACGCCACCCGCCCGCTGGTCGTCGGCGACCGGCTCGACACCGACGTGCTCGGGGCGGTGCGCGGCGGCACCGACAGCCTGCTCGTGCTCACGGGCGTCGTCGACGTGCCGGCACTGCTCGCCGCTCCGCGGGGCTCGCGTCCGACGTACGTGGCGACGGACCTGCGCGGGCTGCTGCTCGAGCAGCCCGCGGTGACCGTCGACGGGCACCGGGCGACGTGCGGCGAGGCGGTGGCCGCGCGGGACGGCGAGCGCGTGGTCGTCACCGTGGGCGGCGCGGCGGCGCAGCCCGTCGCCGAGGCGGTCGACGCCGCGCGGGACGACCCCGCGGCGAGCCGCGACGTGCTGCGGGCCGCGTGCGCGCTGGCCTGGGCGCACGCGGGCGCCTGAGGGGGCTCAGAGCAGGGCGCGGAGGCGAAGCAGGTCCATCGGGCCGGCCTGGATGCGCAGGCGGCCGGTGGCGAAGGCGCTGCGGACCGCCAGCGTGCCGGCCCCCAGGGCGACCAGGTCGTCGCTGCTCACCGACAGGCGCACCTGAGCGCGCACGGGCGGGTCGACGACGACGTCGCTGAGGCCGTCCTCGGTGAGGCGCCCGGCGAAGACGACGTCGAGGTCGTACACGCGGCAGGAGACGGTGCGGTCGACGGCGTAGCGGCGGCGCAGGTCGGGCTCGACCTCGGCCAGTCGCGCCGCGAGGCCGTCGAGGGTCGCCTCGACCTCGGGCAGGCTGGCCATCGACCCTCCTCGTTCCGCCTCCGGTGGGCGTCGGACGCTACCCGACGGGGGAGTAGCGTCCGCGGCGCCGCGGCACCCGCACGTGGTGTGCCCGGAGATGTGCCCGAGCCATGCACCCCCCGAGATGTGCCCCGTGGAGGACGACGTGCGCGACGCCGTGAAGGCCTACCTGGCGCTGGCCGCCGGACTCACCGAGGTGCCCAAGCAGCGCGCGCTCGCCGCTGCCCGGGCCCTCGTGTCGCAGGGCGAGGCCACGGCCGAGCAGGTGAGCACGCTGGCCGAGGACCTCGTGTCGCAGACCCGCGCGAACAGCGAGGCGGTGTCCGCCCTGGTGCGGTACGAGGTGGACCGGACGCTCGGGCGCGTCGGACTCGCGTCGTCGGAGGAGGTCGGCTCGCTGTCGGCGCGGCTCCGGGCGCTGGAGACCGAGGTGCGCGAGCTGCGCGCCGCGGCCGGCCCGGCCGGCCCCGTCGTGCGGACCCCCGCTGCCGGCGCGCCGGCGCGCGCGGCGACCGCGCCGAGCGGTGGCGGCGAGGACGTCGCGGCGGGCGCGGTGGCCGCGGCGGCCAAGGTGCCCGCGGACGCCGTGAAGGCGGTCGCCAAGGCGTCCGCCGCGGCGGCCAAGGCCGCGGCGTCGGCGCCGGTCAAGGCCGTGCAGGCCGCGGCCGACGTGCCGGCGGACGGCGCGACGGCGGACGGCGACGCGGCGGAGGACGGCGACGCGACGTCCGCGACGGCCGCGACGGCGACCACGGGCACGACGCCCGGCACGCCCGCGACGGCGGCGGCCACGCCCGCGACGGCCAGCCCCGCGAAGGCCGCCGAGGCCGCGAAGGCCAGCCCCGCCAAGGCCGCCAAGGCCACCAAGGCCACCAAGGCCACCAGCCCCGCCAAGGCCGCCAAGGCCGCGAAGGCCACGTCGGGGGCCTCGGCGATGTCGACGCGCCACACCGCCCCCGCGAAGACCGGCACCAGCGGCGCGGCGCGCCCCGCCACCGGCACGAGTCCGGACACCGGGAACGGCACGGGCGCGGCCACCGGCGACGGGCCGGCGCCCGCCCCCGCCGCGGACGGCCCGTCCAAGGCCGGGACGAGCGGCGACCAGCCGACGACCGGCGCCTGACCGTGTCCCCCGAGCACGACAGCGCCGCCGCGCGCCCGCGACCGCCCGTGCCCGGACCGCCGGCGGGCGCACCCGGCGGGGCGGACGCGACCGCGCCGGCGGTGCCCGACCTCGTGGCGGACGTCGACGCCCGGCTCGAGGGGCTGTCCGAGCGGGCGGTCGCCGAGCACGTGGCCGTCCTGGACGAGGTGCACCGCACCCTGCAGGACGCCCTCGCCGCGCTC
The DNA here is from genome assembly GCA_947479995.1 of Frankiaceae bacterium. Lineage (GTDB taxonomy): Bacteria > Actinomycetota > Actinomycetes > Mycobacteriales > SCTD01 > CANKBT01. Next base: position 4,887 of record CANKBT010000004.1, read on the forward strand.
GACGAGGCCTGACCTGGCGCGCCGGGCGCGCCTGGACGCCGAGCTCGTCCGGCGCGGGCTGGCGCGCAGCCGCGACGACGCGCGGGCGCTGGTCGAGGCGGGCGCCGTCCGCGTCGCCGGGCAGGTGGCGAGCAAGCCCGCCACCGCCATCACCGCCGACACGCCGGTGCTCGTCGACGCGCCGGCGGGCGAGACGTACGTGTCGCGCGGGGCGCACAAGCTGGCCGGCGCGCTCGACGCCTTCGGCTACGACCCGGCGGGCCTGCGGGTGCTCGACGCGGGGGCCTCGACCGGCGGCTTCACCGACCTGCTGCTGCGGCGCGGGGCGGCGCACGTCGTGGCCGTCGACGTCGGCTACGGGCAGCTGGCCTGGTCGCTGCAGACCGACGCCCGGGTGACCGTCGTCGACCGCACCAACGTGCGGGCGCTCGAGCCCGCGCAGGTCGGGGAGCCGGTCGACCTCGTCGTCGCCGACCTGTCGTTCATCCCGCTCGGGCTGGTGCTGCCGGCGCTCGTGCGCTGCGCGCGGCCGGACGCCGACCTCCTGCCGATGGTCAAGCCGCAGTTCGAGGTGGGCAAGGAGGCGCTGCCCTCCGGCGGCGTCGTGCGCGACCCGGCGCAGCGGGCCGCGGCGGTGCGGCGCGTCGCCGCGCAGGCCGCGGCGCTGGGCCTCGGGGTGCGCGGTGTCGTGGCCAGCCCGCTGCCCGGCCCGAGCGGCAACGTCGAGTTCTTCCTGTGGCTGCGGGCGGGGGCGCCGCCGCTCGAGGAGGAGGCGCTGACCGCGGCCGTCGAGCGCGGGCCGCAGTGACCCGCCGCGTGCGTGACAGGGTGGGCGGGTGACCCGCACGGTGCTCCTCGTCGCCCACACCGGCCGCGAGGCCAACGCCGCCGCGGCGCGGCGCGTGGTCCTGCGGCTCCAGGAGGCCGGCGTCGCGGTCCGGGTGCTGCAGGACGAGGCCGCCGACATCGGGCTGACCGGCATCGAGGTCTGCCAGTTCGACCCCGACGCGGCGGCCGGCGCCGAGGTCGTGCTCGTGCTCGGCGGCGACGGCTCGATCCTGCGCGCGGCCGAGCTGGCCCGCGAGGCCCGCGTGCCCCTGCTCGGCGTCAACCTCGGGCGGGTCGGCTTCCTGGCCGCGGCGGAGTCCGAGGACCTCGACGCCACCGTCGAGTCGCTCCTGGAGCGGGCGTACGAGGTGGAGGAGCGGATCACGCTCGACGTGACCGTGCTGTGCCACGGCGAGCCCGCCTCGACCGGCTGGGCGCTCAACGAGGCGACCGTCGAGAAGGCCGCGCGCGAGCGGATGCTCGAGGTCGTCGTCGAGGTCGACGGCCGGCCGCTGTCGCGCTGGGGCTGCGACGGCGTCATCGCCGCGACGCCGACGGGCAGCACGGCGTACGCCTTCAGCTCCGGCGGGCCGGTGGTGTGGCCGGGCGTCGACGCCTTCGTGCTGGTGCCGAACAGCGCGCACGCGCTGTTCGCGCGGCCGCTGGTGCTCGGCGGCACGTCGACGGTCGCCCTGGAGGTGCTGCCCAGCGGCGCCTCGGCGGTGCTGGCCTGCGACGGCCGGCGCACCCTGCCGCTGCCGCACGGCTCGCGCATCGAGGTGCGGCGCGGCGCGCTGCCGGTGCTGCTCGCGCGCACCCGGGCGGTGCCCTTCACCGACACCCTGGTGAGCAAGTTCGGGCTGCCCGTCGAGGGCTGGCGCGGCGCCGCGGAGCACCGGCAGGCCTAGCCCGCGCGGGCCGCGCCCGCGTGTGGACGCCTCCCCGGCGCTGTCGCCGCGCGCCCGTACGCTCGGGACCGTGCTCGAGGAGATGCGGATCCGGGGGCTCGGCGTCATCGACGACGCCGTGCTGGAACTCGCCCCGGGCCTGACCGTCGTCACCGGCGAGACCGGTGCGGGCAAGACGATGGTGGTGCAGGGGCTGTCGCTGCTGTTCGGCGGCCGCGGCGACGCCGGGCGCGTGCGGCCGGGCGAGGCGCGGGCGGTCGTCGAGGGGCGCCTGGTGCTGCCGGCCGACCACCCGGCCGTCGCGCGGGCGGTCGACGCCGGCGGCGAGCTCGACGACGGGGCGCTGCTGCTGTCGCGCTCGGTCGCCGCCGACGGGCGGTCGCGGGCGCACGTCGGCGGGCGCGGGGTGCCGGTCGGCGTGCTGGGCGAGCTGGCGGAGTCGCTGCTCGCCGTGCACGGCCAGAGCGACCAGCAGCGCCTGCTGCAGCCGGCGCGCCAGCGCGACGCGCTCGACCGCTTCGGCGGGCTCGGCGAGGCGCGCACCGCCGTCGCCGACGCCTTCGCCGCCTGGCGGGCGACGAGCGCCGAGCTGGCGCGGCTGACCGCCGAGGCGCAGGAGCGGCGGCGCGAGGCCGAGCTGCTGCGCGCCGGGCTGTCCGAGGTCGAGCAGGCCGCGCCGCAGCCGGGCGAGGACGACCTGCTGCGCGCCGAGGTGCGCCGCCTCGACGCCGCCGACGAGCTGCGGGCCGCCGCGGCGACCGCCTCGGAGGCGCTGACCGGCACCGAGACCGGCGACGAGCCCGACGCGCTCGGCCTGCTCGTGGCGGCCAGGCGGGCGCTCGAGGGGGCGGTCGACGCCGACCCGGCGCTCGCCCCGCTCGCCGCGCGGGTGGCCGAGGCGGCGCTGCTCGTCGGCGACGTCGCCGGCGACGTGGCCTCGTACGCGTCGGGCGTCGACGTCGACCCGGCCGCCCTCGCCACGGCGCAGGAGCGCCTGGCCGTGCTCACCGCGCTGGTGCGCCGGCACGCCCCCGACGGCGCCGTCGACGACGTGCTGGCCTGGGCCGAGCGGGCCTCGGCCCGGCTGCTCGAGCTCGACGGCACCGGCGACCGCCTCGTCGAGCTCGCCGACCGGGAGCGGGCGCAGGCCGCGCGGCTCGCCGAGCTCGCCGCGGGCCTGACGCGGGCCCGCGAGCAGGCCGCCGCGCGCTTCGGCGACGCGGTCTCGGCCGAGCTGGCCGAGCTGGCCATGCCGCACGCCCGGGTGTCGGCCGGCGTCACCCAGCGCGACGACCCCGAGGGGCTGCCGGTCGGCGACCGGCGGCTGGCCGTCGGGCCGCACGGGGTCGACGACGTCGAGCTGCTGCTCGCCCCGCACCCCGGCGCCCCGCCCCGGGCGCTGCACCGCGGCGCGTCCGGCGGTGAACTCTCGCGCGTCATGCTGGCCGTCGAGGTGGTCTTCGCCGGCTCGGACCCGGTGCCGGTGATGGTCTTCGACGAGGTCGACGCCGGCGTCGGCGGCCGCGCGGCGGTCGAGGTCGGCCGGCGGCTGGCCCGGCTGGCCCGCGACCACCAGGTGCTCGTCGTCACGCACCTGCCGCAGGTCGCGGCCTTCGCCGACACGCACCTGCTCGTGGTCAAGAGCGACGACGGCAGCGTCACCGCCAGCGGGGTCGCGCGGCTCGACGACGCCGCCCGCGTCGCCGAGCTGTCGCGGATGCTCGCCGGCCACGACAGCGGGCTGGCCCGCGGCCACGCCGAGGAGCTGCTGGCCAGCAGCAAGGCCCTCGTGGCGCAGGACGCCGCCTGACGCCGTCCCGGCGCGCGCCCGCCGGAGCGCGTCGACCCGCTGGCCGCGCCCGGGCGCGCGTGGCAGCCTCCGGCGCGTGACCCTCGACGTCCGCCCGCTGGCCGAGAGCGACCTCGACGAGGCGTGGGCCCTCGGCCTCACGGCCTTCGGCGGCGAGCCTGGCACCCCCCGCCGCGACGCGCCGCACCGCCAGCAGTGGGGCGCCTTCGAGGGCGGCCGGCTGCTCGGCAAGGCCAGCCTGCTGCGCTACGCGCAGTGGTTCGGCGGCCGCCCGGTGCCGATGGCCGGGGTCGCCGGCGTGGCGGTGCGCCCCGAGGCGCGGGGCCGCGGCGTCAGCCGCGCGCTCGTGCGGGCCCTCGCGGCCAGCGCGGTCGCGCAGGGGCTGCCCGTGAGCGCGCTGTTCCCGACCGCCCCGGGCGTCTACCGCGGCCTGGGCTGGGAAGTCGTGGGCAGCCTCGACGAGACCCGGCTCGCGGTGTCGGACCTCGCCCGGCTGGCCCCGGTGCCGGGAGTGCGCCTGCGACCGGCCGGCGAGGACGACGGCCCGGCGCTGCAGGAGCTGTGGAACGACGCCGCCAGCGCGGGCAACGGCCAGCTGACGCGCACCGGCCCGCTGTTCGCCGGCGGCGCGGCCGCCGAGGCGCTCGAGGCCGAGGTCGTCACGCTGGCCGAGGTCGGCACGGCGGCGGTCGGCTACCTGTCGTACGACCGCGGGCGCGGCTACGGCCCCGACAGCGCGCTGCGGGTGTGGGAGATGGTGGCCCGCACGGACCTCGCCGCGCGCGCCCTGCTCGGCACGCTCGGCGCGTGGGACACCGTCGTCGGCGGCGTGCACTGGCGCGGCGACACCGGCGACCTCGCGCTCCTGCTCGACCGCGTCGTGCCCCGGCCGTACGAGACGCGGCCGTGGTCGCTCCGCCTGCTCGACCCGGACGCCGCCGTCGCCGCCCGGGGCTGGTCGGCCGACGCCGAGGCGGCGTTCGTGCTGCTCGACCCGGAGGCCGCGGGCACCGGGGGGCAGCCCGAGCGCGCGGTGCGCCTGGTCGTCCGCGGCGGTGACGGGCGCCTCGAGCCGGCCGACCCCGCGGGCCTGCCGCGCTTGCACGTGCGCGGCCTCGCGGTGCTGTTCGCGGGCGGCGCCAGCACGGTGCGGCTGCAGCGCACCGGCCTGCTCGACGGCCCGCTGCCGGCCCTCGACGCCGCCTTCGCGGGCCCGGCGCCGGTGCTGCTGGACTACTTCTGACCCGCGCGCCCCGCCCGGCCGGGGGGCCCCGCTCTGGCAGACTCGGCCGCATGAGGCTGGCTCCGCGGCGCAACAGGCAGGTCGTCGACCTGCCCGGCGTCACGGGCACCGCCCGCCTCGACCACCGCACCAAGGCCCTCACCAAGCGGCTCCGCCCGGGCGACATCGCGGTCGTCGACCACGTCGACATCGACCGGGTCAGCGCCGACGCGCTCGTCGGCTGCAAGGTCGCGGCGGTCGTCAACGCCGCGCCGAGCACCAGCGGCCGCTACCCCAACCTCGGCCCGGAGATCCTGCTCGCGCACGGCATCGCGCTCGTCGACGGCGTCGGCGCCGACGTCTTCGCGGCGGTGTCCGAGGGCGACGAGGTGCGCCTGGAGGGCGGCACGCTCTACGCCGGCGACGACCCGGTGGCCACCGGGACCGTGCAGACCGCCGAGACGGTCGAGGCCGCGATGTCGGAGGCGCGCGCCGGCCTGGCCACGCAGCTCGAGGCCTTCGCCGCGAACACCATGGAGTACCTGCTCAAGGAGCGCGACCTGCTCCTGGACGGCATCGGCGTGCCCGACATCGCCACCGACCTGCAGGGCCGCCACGCGCTCATCGTGGTCCGCGGCTACGACTACAAGCAGGACATCGCGGTGCTCCGGCCGTACATCCGCGAGTACAAGCCGGTGCTCATCGGCGTCGACGGCGGCGCCGACGCGCTCATCGAGGCCGGCTACAAGCCGCACCTCATCGTCGGCGACATGGACTCCGTCTCGGACGCCGCGCTGCGCTCCGGCGCCGAGGTGGTCGTGCACGCGTACGCCGACGGGCGCGCGCCCGGCCTGCCGCGGGTGCAGTCGCTCGGCGTCGAGGCCGTCGTCTTCCCGGCGGCCGGCACCAGCGAGGACGTCGCCATGCTGCTCGCCGACGAGAAGGGCGCCACGCTCATCGTCGCGGTGGGCACCCACGCCACGCTGGTGGAGTTCCTCGACAAGGGCCGGGCCGGCATGTCGAGCACGTTCCTCACCCGGCTGCGGGTGGGCGGCAAGCTCGTCGACGCCAAGGGCGTGAGCCGGCTCTACCGCAGCCGGATCTCGTCGTGGTCCCTGTTCTTCCTCGTGCTCGCGACGCTGGTCGCGATGGCCGCGGTGCTGTCGGTGTCCGACGTCGGCGGCGCGTACGGCCGGCTGCTCGCCGACCAGTGGAACGACGTGCTGTTCCGGCTGCGGGAGCTGTTCTGACCCGTGGTCGACTTCCGCTACCACCTCGTCTCGATCATCGCCGTGTTCCTGGCGCTGGCCCTCGGCATCGTCGTCGGCACCACCGCGCTCAACGGCCGCCTGCCCGGTGACCTCGAGGGCCGCATCGACGGGCTGACCGGCGAGAAGCGCGCGCTCGAGGACACCGTCGGCGAGCTGCGCGAGACCACCGACGGCGACGCGCGCGTGCTCGAGCAGCTCGGCCCGGGCGCGGTCGACGGCCGGCTCGCCGGCCGCCGGGTCGTCGTCGTCAGCACCCCCAACGCGCCCTCGGAGCTGCGCGAGGAGCTCGTGCCGGTGCTCGAGGAGGCCGGCGCCACCGTCAGCGACGTCGTCACCCTGCGCCCCGACCTGCTCGACCCGGCCAAGACGGAGGCGCTCGAGGCCGTCGTCGACCGGGTCGCGCCCGACGGCGCGGAGCTGTCCGGCGACCCGGTGCAGCGCGCGTCGCAGGAGCTGGCGGCCGCGCTGCTCGAGCCCGTCGGCGAGCCGGGCCTCGACCTCGAGGCCGGGCGCCAAATCCTGTCGGCCTTCGTCGAGCTCGACCTCATCGCGCTCGAGGGCGAGGAGGTCGAGGACGTCGGCCGCGCGTCGCTGGCCGTGCTGCTCACCGGCGAGCCGGTCGGCGGCGCCGACGTCGAGGGCACGGCCGCCCGCATCACCTCGCTCGTCGGCCTGGCCGGCGCCCTCGACGCCGCCGGCGACGGCGCGGTCGTCGGCGGCCCGGTCACCGCGACCGACGAGGGCGGCCTGCTGCGCGCCCTGCGCGAGGACGACGCCGCCCGCGAGGCCGTGAGCACCGTCGACGGCCTGGAGCGCATCACCGGCCGGCTGGTCACCGTGCTCGCCCTGCAGGAGCAGGCGACAGGCACCGCCGGCCGCTACGGCACGGGCGAGGGGGCCGACGAGCCGCTGCCCGGCGCGGTGGAGGGCTGACGCACCCGGGCCGCGGGCAGGACGCCGCCGGTGCCGCGCTGCTCGCCGCGGGCACGGCCCTGCTCGCCGCGCACGCACCGCCGCCCGGCGGCGCGGCCCGCTGGGCCCGCACCAACCACCGGGGCGGCACGGTCTCGCTCACCAGCGGGCCGGCGCTCGCCCTGGCGCTCGCGACGCGCGGCACGCCCGCGTCCGCGCTGGTCGCGCTGGCCGCCGGCGCCCTCGGCGCGTACGACGACGTGGCCGGCCAGCGCGAGGACCAGCGCGGGGCCAAGGGCCTGCGCGGGCACCTCGGCGCGCTGGCGCGCGGCCAGGTCACCTCCGGCGGGGTGAAGACCGGCGGCCTGGCGCTCACCGGCCTGGCCGGGGCCGCCCTCGCCGGGCGCCGCGGCCCGGCGCTGCTGGTCGGCGGCGCGGTCGTCGCCGGCAGCGCCAACCTGCTCAACCTGCTCGACCTGCGGCCCGGCCGGGCGCTCAAGACCGGCCTGCTCGGCGCGCTGGCGCTGCGGCAGCCGGCCGCGGCGGGCGCCGCCGCCGCGCTGCTGCCGGCCGACCTGGGCGAGCGCCAGATGCTCGGCGACGCCGGCGCCAACGCCCTCGGCGCGGCCCTCGGCCTGGCGCTCGTCGAGCGCACCGGCCTGCGGGGGAGCGCGGCCGCCCTGGCGGTGCTCGCCGCGCTGACGCTGGCGTCGGAGCGCGTGTCGTTCACCGCGGTCATCGCCCGCACCCCGCCGCTGCGCGCCCTGGACGAGCTCGGGCGCCGGCGGTGAGGCGGGCCGCCGGCACGCTGCTCGGCGCGGCCGCCGGGATCGCCGTCGTCACGGTCGTCGCCCGCGCCGTCGGCTTCGGCCGCACCGCCGTCTTCAGCCAGGCCGTCGGGCTGGACTGCCTCGGCAGCACGTACCAGGTCGTCAACGCCGTGCCCAACGTCGTCTTCGAGGTCGTGGCGGGCGGCGCGCTCGCCTCGCTCGTCGTGCCGGTGCTCGCGCCCGCGGTGGCCGCCGGCGACCGCGAGGCGGCGTCGCGCACGACGTCCGCGCTGCTCACCTGGACGCTCGTCGTGCTCGTGCCGGTGGCGCTGCTCGGGCTGCTGGTCGCCCCGCTGGCCGTGCGGCTGCTGCTCGGCGGCGACCCGGCGTGCGGGCCCGCGGCGCAGGAGGTCGGCACCTCGATGCTGCGGGTCTTCCTGCCCCAGGTCGTGCTGTACGGCGTCGCCGTCGTGCTCACCGGCGTGCTGCAGGCCCACCGGCGCTTCCTCGGCCCGGCGGTCGCGCCGCTCGTGTCGAGCCTCGTCGTCGCCGGGGCGTACCTGGTGTTCGCTTCCCGCGGGCGGCAGGACCTCGACGCCCTCAGCCGCAGCCAGGAGCTGGTGCTGTCGGTCGGCACCACCCTCGGCGTCGCCGCCCTGGCCCTCGCGGTGGTGGTGCCGCTGCGCGGCACCGGCCTGCGCGTGCGGCCGACGCTGCGCTTCCCCGACGGGGTGGCCGGCCGGGCGCGCGGGCTCGCCGGGGCCGGGCTGGCGGGGCTCGCCGCGCAGCAGCTCGCGCTCGTCGTCGCCCTGCGGCTGGCCGCGGGGGAGCGCACCGGGCCGGCGGTCTTCACCGTCGCGATGACGCTGTTCCTGCTGCCCTGGGCGGTGCTCGCCGTGCCGGTCGCGACGAGCGCCTTCCCCCGGCTGGCCGCCGCGGACGCCGCGGAGTACGCCGCGCTGTCCGGCCGGGTGCTGCGGGTCGTGCTGGCCCTGACCCTCGGCGGCGCGGCCGTGCTGTTCGCGGTCGCCGAGCCGGTGGCCCGGCTCCTCGACGAGGGGGCGTCGCTCGCCGGCGCCGTGCGCGGCTTCGCCCCCGGCCTGGTCGGCTACGGCCTGCTGGCCCTGCTCACCCGCGTGCTCTACGCCCGCGGGGGCGGCCGCGCGGCTGCCACCGCGACCGTGGCCGGCTGGCTCGCGGTCGTGGCGGCCGACGTCGCCCTCGTCGCGCTGACCGGCCTGGAGCGGGCGACCGCGCTGGCCCTCGGCAACGCCGTCGGCATGACGCTCGCGGCGCTGCTGCTGCTGCGCGCCCTGCACCGCACCGCCCCCGCCGCGCTGGACGGCGCGGCCCGCACCGCCGCCGTCGGGCTGGCCGCCGCGGCCCTGCCCGCGGCCGCCGCGCTGGCGGCGCCCGACGTGACCTCCGTGCCCGCCAGCCTGGGCCTGGCGGCCGCCCTCGCCGTCGGGGTCACGGCGGTGTACGCCGCCGGGCTGCGGGTCGGCGACCCGGCCGGCTTCGCCGCCCTGCGGTCGGGCGCCCCGCGCGGGGAGGCGCTCGCCCGTGGCTGACGCCCTGCTCGTGCTCGCCACCTCGACCGGCGGGGTCGGCCAGCACGTCGCGGCCCTCGAGCGCGGGCTCACCGCGCGCGGGCTCGACGTCGCGGTCGCCTGCCCGGCGTCGACGCAGGCGGTCTTCGGCTTCGCCCGGCACCTGCCGCTGGAGGTCGGCGCGCGCCCGCACCCCCGCGACGCGGCGGCGGTGGCGCGGCTGCGCCGGCTGCCCGGCCGGGTCGTGCACGCCCACGGGCTGCGCGCCGGTACGCTGGCGGCGCTGTCGGGCCGGCGCCCGCTGGTCGTCACCTGGCACAACGCCCAGCTGCAGGGCGGACGGCTCGGCGCGGCCCTGGAGCGGCTCGTCGCCCGGCGCGCCACCGTCACCCTGGCCGCGTCGTCCGACCTGGCCGCCACCGCCCGCGCCCGGGGCGCCCGCGACGTGCGGGTCGCGCCGGTCAGCGCGCCGCCGCTCGTGCCCACGGGCCGCGACCCGGGCCTCGGCCACCCGCTCGTGCTCGCCGTCGGCCGCCTGCACCCGCAGAAGGGCTACGACGTGCTCGTGCGCGCGCTGCCCCTGCTGGGCGACGCCGTCGTCGCGGTCGCCGGCACCGGGCCGCTGGACGAGGAGCTGCGCGCCGCCGCGCCCGGCGTGCGGTGGCTGGGCCGCCGCGACGACGTCGCCGACCTCTACGCCGCCGCCGACGTGGTCGTGCTGCCGTCGGTCTGGGAGGCCCGCTCGCTCACCGCCCAGGAGGCCCTGCGCCTCGGGCGGCCGCTCGTCACCACCGCCGTCGGCGGCCTGCCCGAGCTGGTCGGCGACGGCGCCGTGCTCGTGCCGCCGGGCGACGCCGAGGCGCTCGGCCGGGCCGTGCGGGGGCTGCTCGACGACCCGGCCGCCGCCGCGGCGCTCGCCGCCCGCGGCCGCGCGGTCGCCGCCACCTGGCCGGACGAGGACGACACCACCGCCGAGGTCGCCGCCGTCTACGCCGCCCTGCAGCGGGGCGGGCCGGCGTGAGGGCGGTCGTCGCCGCGCTGGCCGCGCTGGCGGTGCTGCTCGGGCTGCCGGCCCCGGCGGCCGCGCAGGCGGCCGCCCCCGAGGTGGTCGTCATCGGCGTCGCCGGGCTGCGCTGGGACGACCTCACCGACGACATGCCGCAGACCCGGGCGCTCGCCGCCCGCGGGGCCGTCGGCGCCCTGTCGGTCAAGGCGCTGCCGGCGGTCACCTGCCCGGGCGACGGCTGGCTGACGCTCGGGGCCGGCGCCCGCGCGGCCGCCCGACCGGACGACGACGACCCGGGCGGCAGCTGCGACCAGGGGCTGCCGGGGCTCGGCCGGGCGCTCGTCGAGGGCAACGCCGACTCCCGCGACGGCGCGGTGCTCGGCCTGCTCGCCGACGAGGTGCCGGTCAGCGCGGTCGGCCCCGGCGCCGCGCTGGCCGCCGCCGGCCGCGACGTGCCCGACGGGCGGGTGCGCCTCGTCGACGCCGGGGTGCTGGGGGAGCAGACCCGCGACCGGCCGGCGCAGCGCCGCGCCGTCGACGCCGCCGTCGGCGCCGCGCTCGCGGCGGCGGGCGCCGCGGACGTGCTGCTCGTCGGGCTGAGCGAGGGGCCGCAGCCCGAGCCGGGCGTCGCGCGCCTGCACGTGGCGGTCGCCGCCGGGCCGTCGTACGAGCGCGGCACCCTGCGCTCGGCGAGCACCCGCCGCGACGGCCTCGTGCAGCTGGTCGACGTCACCGCGACCGTGCTCGACCTCGTCGGCAGCGAGGTGCCGGACGACGTCGACGGGCAGCCGTGGCAGGTGCGGGGCGCCCCCCTGGCCGCCGGGGCGCTCGTCGACCTCGACGCGCGCGCGGCGGTCGGCAAGCGCACGACCGTGCCGCTGTTCGCCACCGTGCTCGTGCTGCTCGCCCTCGGGCTGGCCGCCACGGCCCGGCGCCCGCGCGCGGCCCGGGCCGTGGCGCTCGCCGGCACGGCGTTCCCCGGCGCGACCTTCGCCGCGATGCTCGTGCCGTGGTGGCGGGCCGGCCAGCCGTTCCTCGCGGCGCTGGCCCTGGTGCTCGCCCTGTCGGCGGCCGCCGCGGCGCTCGCGTCGCGCACCCGGCACCCCGTCGCCTGGGTGGCCGGCGCGACCTTCGCGCTGCTCGTCGTCGACCTGGTCACCGGCGCCCGGCTGCAGCTCGAGGCGCCGGCGGGCTACTCCTCGCTCGTGGCCGGCCGCTTCGCCGGCATCGGCAACGTCGCCTTCGGCGTCTACGCCACCTGCGCGCTGCTGCTGGCCGCCTCGCTGCGGCGCCTGCGGTGGGTGGCGCTCGTCGGGGTCGTCGCCGTGGTCGTCGACGGCGCGCCGCCCTTCGGCAGCGACGTCGGCGGCGTGCTCGCCCTGCTGCCCGCCCTCGTCGTGCTCGCGATGCTGCTCACCGGCACCCGCGTCTCGCCGCTGCGGCTGCTGCTCGCCGGGCTGGCGGGCGCGCTGGTCGTCACCGCCTTCGCGCTCGCGGACTGGTCGCGGGCGCCGGGCGACCGCACGCACCTCGGGCGCTTCGTGGAGCAGGTCGCCGACGGCACCGCGGGGGAGGTGCTGCAGCGCAAGGCGGCGGCCGTGCTCGGCCTGCTGTTCGCCAACCCGGTGACCGCCCTGCTGCCGCTCGTCGTCGCCGGGACGGTCTACCTGTTCCTGCGCCCGCCACCGCCGGTCGCCCGCGCCTTCGCCGCCGAGCCGACGCTGCGCGCGGCGCTCGTCGCCGTCGGGCTCCTGGCGCTGGTCGGCTTCGCGGTCAACGACAGCGGCGCCGCCGTCGTCGCCCTGGCCGTCGTCGTCGTGCTGCCGGCGACGGCCGCGGTGGTCGCGGGCGTGGCGGCTGGACGGCAGGGGGCCCCGCCCGCGTAGGGTGGACTCCCGTGCAGCGGGTCCGTCGGAGTCCCGCGCGGAGCACGGGGAGCCCCACGTGGCGGTACGCACCGGTCAGCCCACCTGCCACCTGTTCGTCACCGGCGGGGTCGCCTCCTCGCTCGGCAAGGGCCTGACCGCGTCGTCGCTCGGGCGCCTGCTCAAGGCGCGCGGCCTGCGGGTCACGATGCAGAAGCTCGACCCGTACCTCAACGTGGACCCGGGCACGATGAACCCGTTCCAGCACGGCGAGGTGTTCGTCACCGACGACGGCGCCGAGACCGACCTCGACGTCGGCCACTACGAGCGCTTCCTCGACGAGGACCTCGGCGCCGGCAACAACGTCACGACCGGCCAGGTCTACTCGGCGGTCATCGCCAAGGAGCGCCGCGGCGAGTACCTCGGCGACACCGTCCAGGTCATCCCGCACATCACCGACGAGATCAAGGGCCGCATCCTCGACCTCGGCGGCGAGGGCGTCGACGTCGTCATCACCGAGGTCGGCGGCACCGTCGGCGACATCGAGTCGCTGCCGTTCCTCGAGGCGGCCCGGCAGGTGCGCCAGGAGGTCGGGCGCGACCGCTGCTTCTTCCTGCACGTCAGCCTCGTGCCGTACATCGGGCCGAGCGGCGAGCTCAAGACCAAGCCGACCCAGCACTCCGTGCAGTCGCTGCGCGGCATCGGCATCACGCCCGACGCCATCGTCTGCCGCTCGGACCGGCCGATCCACGACGGCATCAAGCGCAAGATCGCCAACATGTGCGACGTCGACGCCGAGGCGGTCGTCTCCGCCGTCGACGCGCCGTCGATCTACGACATCCCGAAGGTCCTGCACCGCGAGGGGCTGGACGCGTACGTCGTGCGCAAGCTCGGCCTGCCGTTCCGCGACGTCGACTGGACCGACTGGGACCGCCTGCTCGAGCGCGTGCACCGCCCCGCCAAGCAGGTGACGATCGCCCTGGTCGGCAAGTACGTCGACCTGCCCGACGCCTACCTGTCGGTCACCGAGGCGCTGCGCGCGGGCGGCTTCGCCGCCGACGCCAAGGTCGACCTGCGCTGGGTCGTGTCCGACGACTGCGAGACGGCGGCCGGCGCCCTGGCCGCCCTCGACGACGTCGACGGGGTGCTCGTGCCCGGCGGCTTCGGCGTGCGCGGCATCGAGGGCAAGCTCGGCGCCATCCGGCACGCCCGCGAGCAGCGGGTGCCGACGCTCGGCCTGTGCCTCGGCCTGCAGTGCATGGTCATCGAGGTCGCCCGCGACCTGGCCGGCATCGAGAAGGCCGGGTCGGCGGAGTTCGACCCCGCCTCGCCCGACCCGGTCATCGCCACCATGGCCGACCAGCAGGACGTCGTCGCCGGCGAGCGCGACATGGGCGGCACGATGCGCCTGGGGCTGTGGCCGACCGCCCTGCTGCCCGGCTCCGTCGCGGCGCGGGCGTACGGCGACGAGCCGGCGACCGAGCGGCACCGCCACCGCTACGAGGTCAACAACGCCTACCGCCCGGCGCTCGAGGCCGCCGGGCTGGTCTTCTCCGGCACCTCGCCCGACGGCACGCTCGTCGAGATCGCCGAGCTGCCCGCCGACGTGCACCCGTTCTTCGTCGGCACGCAGGCCCACCCGGAGTTCCGCTCGCGCCCGACGCGCGCGCACCCGCTGTTCGCCGCCTTCATCGCCGCCGCGGTGCAGCGCGCCGAGGCGCGGATGCTGCCCCTGCAGCCCTGACCGCACCCGCGGTTCCGGCGCAGCCCTCCGGGAAGGCCCTCGGCGTCCACGACAGGCGAGACCTCGGAGGAGCAGCATGGTGCAGGGCGTGTCGAACGTGTGGGTGCCGGTCGAGCAGATGGACCGGGCGCTGGGCTTCTACCGCGACGTGCTCGGCCTCTCGGTGAAGATGGAGTCGCCGGAGTGGTCCGAGCTCGAGGCGAACGGCCTGAGCATCGGCCTCAACGCGCGCGAGGCCAAGGGCGCCTCGGCCGACGGCGGTGCCGTCATCACCTTCCACAGCGAGGACATCGAGGGCGAGAAGTCCGACCTCGAGGGCAAGGGCGTGCGCTTCACCGGCGACGTCTCGTCCTACGACTGGGGCAGCGTCGCGCCGTTCAAGGACAGCGAGGGCAACGACCTGCAGCTGTACGCGCCGCCCGCCTCCTAGCGGGCGCGGGGCTGCGCCCCGCGACGGCGACGCGGGCGCGGGGCTACGCCCCGCGACGGCGACGCGGGCGCCGGCCGGCCAGGCCGGCGCCCTCGTCGCGCAGCGCCTGGCGCAGCAGCAGCTCCTCGTCGGCGGCCTCCTCGACCTCCGGCCAGGGGGTGTCGGCGCCGATGGCCCGGCGGCGCGTGAGGCGCCGCGCCATCCGCGCGACCGTGCCCAGCACCAGCCCGGCGGGCAGCTCGGCGTGGCGGCGGATGAGGCGCTGCTCGACGCCGTCGCGCGCGGAGCCGGCGCCGGACGCCGGCTGCCCGCCGGCGTCCTCCGCCGGCTCGCCGCCGGCCGCGCCCCCGTCCACGACGGGCCCCTTCCCCGCCGCCGGGCAGGCACGCTCCCTAGGGTGGGCGGCATGACCCACGCGCACGAGGTGCTGTCGTCCGAGGTCGGCTACGAGGGCCGGATCATCCGCGTGCGCCGCGACGACGTCTCGATGCCGGGCGGCACGAGCAGCCAGCGCGACGTCGTCGAGCACCCCGGCGCCGTGGGCGTGGTGGCGCTGGACGACCAGGGCCGCGTCCTGCTCGTGCAGCAGTACCGCCACCCGGTGCGCCGCCGGCTCGACGAGCTGCCCGCCGGGCTGCTCGACGTGGCCGGCGAGCCGGCCCGCGAGGGCGCGGTGCGCGAGCTCATGGAGGAGGCGGGCCTGGCCGCCCGGACCTGGCACGTGCTGGTCGACACGCTGACCAGCCCCGGCATGACCGACGAGGCGATCCGGGTCTACCTCGCCCGTGACGTGCACGAGGTCGAGCGCGACGTGCAGGAGCACGAGGAGCTCGAGATGACCACGCAGTGGCTCGACCTCGGGGAGGCCGTCGACCGGGTGCTGCGCGGCGAGGTCGAGAACGCGATGGCCTGCGTGGGGCTGCTCGCGGCCGCCGAGGCGGTGCGCCGCGACTACGCCGGGCTGCGGCCGGTCGACGCGCCCTGGCCGTCGCGGCCGTCCGCCGGCGGCTGACCGCCCGCCCGCAGCCCGAGGCTGGCCAGCTGCAGCGCGGCCAGCGCCTCGCCCGCGCCGGGCGTGCCCGCCCGCCACGCGGTCACCGGCGCGGGGCCGAGGCGCGCCAGCCGGTGCAGGGGCTGCGTCGTCGCGGCGCGGAGCGCGAGCAGGTCGACGTCGCCGCGCAGGGCGACGGCGGCGCCCGCCTCGCGGGCGTAGCGCAGCCGGCCGGGCAGCCACCTCAGCAGCGCGTACCCGACGGGCAGCAGCGCGATGAGGAGCGCGAGCACGAGCGCGAGCCGCTCGACCGCCTCCTGCCCGGTGACGCCGGCGGCGGCGACCTGCCGGCTCGCCTCCTGCAGCTGCTCGAACGGCGTGCTCAGCCGGTCGCCGACCAGCGGGGCGTCCTCGACGGTGCCGGCGGCGTCGCCGAAGCGGTCGGCCAGCCCGGTGGCGGCCTCCTCCAGCCGCACGCCCGGGGTGCGCAGCTCGAGCACGAGGTCGCGCACGTGCAGCGCGAGGCGCACGAAGGCGTACGCCCAGACGGCGACCGCCGCGTCGAGCAGCTGCTGGCGCAGGCGCAGGGGACCGGTCTCGGCGTACCACCTCATGGCGCCGGTCCTGCCCCGTGGGGGCGCTAGCCCACCAGCGCGACGAGCCCGAGCGCGTTGAGCGCCACGAGCAGCACGGCGATGGCGCCACCGGTCCACAGCAGGCGCCCGCTCACGACCAGGTCGCCCATGAGCGCCCGGTCGCGGCAGAGCACGACGAGCGGCACGACGACGAACGGGAGCGTCAGCGACAGCACGACCTGCGTGGCCAGCAGCGCGCCGACCTCGCTGGTGCCGGCGGCGAGCACGGCGGTGGCGGGCACGAGCGCCACCAGGCGCCGCACGACGAGCGGCGGCGTGCGCCGGGTGCGCACCAGGCCGTCGAGGACCATCTGCGAGGCCATGCCGCCGGTGACGCTGCTGGCCAGGCCCGAGGCGAGCAGGGCGACCGCGAACAGCACGGCCGCCGCCGGCCCGAGCAGCGGCGTGAGCGTCTCGTGCGCGGCGTCGAGCGAGGTGACCTCGATGCCCTCGTCGTGGAAGGCCGCCGCCGCCATGACGAGGATCGCGGCGTTGACCAGCAGGGCCAGGTTGAGCGCGACGGTGCTCTCGACCGTGCAGCGGCGCAGCAGCGCCCGCATCGACAGGCCCGGCTGCACGCGCGACTGCACCAGGCCGGAGTGCAGGAACAGGTTGTGCGGCATGACGACCGCGCCGAGGATGCCGAGCGCGACGGGCAGCGACTCCGCGTCGAGCCCGCCGGGCACCAGGCCGCGGGCGACCTCGGCGCCCGGTCGGGCCATCCACAGCTCGGCGACGTAGACGAGGGCGATGACGCCGAGCAGCGCGAAGATCGCCTTCTCGAGCCAGCGCCCGCGGTGCGAGCCGAGCGCGACGAGCGCGACGACCGCGGCGGCGCCGAGCACCACGCTGCCGGCCAGGTCGAGCCCGAGCAGGAGCTGCAGGGCGACCACGAGGCCGAGGAACTCGGCCGTCTCGGTCACGGCCATCGCCGTGAGCGCGACGACGGCGTACGCCCGCCGCCGCGCCGGCGTCAGCCGCTCACCCAGCAGCCCGGCCAGGTCGCGACCGGTCGCGATGCCCAGCCGGGCCGAGAGGTGCTGCAGGACGAGGGCCATGCCGTTCGCGGCGACGAGCACCCACAGCAGGGCGTAGCCGTAGCGGCTGCCGGCCGCGAGGTCGGTGCCCCAGTTGCCGGGGTCGACGTAGCCGACCGAGACGAGGAAGGCCGGACCGGCGAAGGTCGCCGCCGTGCGCGCGCGCGACAGCCTGACCAGCGGCCCTGCGGCCGGCGGGTCGACCTGCAGTGCGGTCACGCGCCCTCCTCGTCCCCGACTCCTGCCCCGCACCGGGGGCTCGCCGGTGTGGAACGGCTCACACGCCGGGCAGGACGTCCTTCACCGTGGCGAGGACCTTCTCGGCGGCGTTGGGCAGGCCGGTCGTGCCGTACAGGCGCGGGTCCGGGGTGGTGGGCGGCGGCATCTCGGCCGTCGTCGTCGGGCCGTCGTGGTAGCTGAACTCGCCCTTGCCGTCGGGCGTCGGGCCGCTGGCCCAGCTGCCCTCGGCGGCCGCCGCGCCGTCGGAGAAGTTGAGGTACTGGTAGGCCACCCCGTCGACCTCCTTCGACTGCGGGAACCTGCTGGGCACGGGCAGCTCCTCGTAGCCCTCCTCCTGCAGCTCGCGCGCCGCGGCGATCCACTGGTTCTGGTGCATGGTGTCGCGGGCGATGAGGAAGCTCAGCAGGTCGCGGACGCCCTTGTCCTCGGTCGCGTGGTAGAGCCGCGCGGCCTGCACGCGGCCCTGCATCTCGGCGTTGGCGTTGGCCTGGAAGTCGGCCAGCAGGTTGCCGCTGGCGGTGAGGAACGACCCCTGCCAGGGGTTGCCCATGCTGTCGACGGCGCGCGCACCGGCGCCCGCGACGATCGCGTGCTGCACGTCCATGCCGCCCATGACCGCGGCGATGGTCGGGTCGCCCTTGACGGCGGCCTCGGCGTGCTCGACCGGTGCCTTCTCGAGCAGCCGGCAGATCATCGTGGCCAGCATCTCGACGTGGCCCATCTCCTCGGCGCCGATGCCGAAGACCAGGTCGCGGTACTTGCCGGGCAGGTGCATGTTCCAGCCCTGGAACATGTACTGCATGGCGACGGTGATCTCGCCGTACTGGCCGCCGAGCACCTCCTGCAGCGCGCGGCCGTAGAGGGCGTCGGGCTTGTCGGGGACGGCCTTGTACTGGAGTTCCTGCTTGTGGAAGAACACGTCGGGGGGTCCTCTCGAGCGGGGCGGTGGACCCCCTCCGCCTGCCCGGGCTCCCGTGACCAGCCCGGCCCGCCGGGGCCAGCCGGTGGCCCCCGGGGGCCAGCCGGCCGCTCAGCCGGTGAGCGGGAGGCTCACGCAGACGCAGCAGCCGCCGCCCTCGGGCTCGACCACCTCCACGGCGCCGCCCGCCCGGTCGGCCAGGGCGTCGACGACCCGCATGCCGACGCCCGCGCCGGCGCGGGGGACAGGCACCGGCGCCGGGGCGTTGCGCACCTGGAGCAGCAGCCGGTCGGCGGTGCGGCCGACGCGCAGGTCGACCGGCGCGTCCGGGGAGCCGTGCACGCGGGCGTTCTCGAGCAGGTTCGTGAGGATCTGGCGGCAGCAGACGCCGTCGACGACCACCACGTCGAGGTCGCGCTCGAGGTGCACCCGCACCCGGTCGCGCGGCAGGCCCGCGGCGGCGACCGACGACGTCACCAGCTCGGGCAGGCGCTCGGGGCGGGCCTGCCAGCTCGGCGGCCGGCCCTCGCTGTGCTGGCGCAGCCGGTCGAGCAGGCCCGAGAGCTGCTCGACCTGGGCCTCGACGAGGCGCAGCGCGCTGTCGCGGTCGGCGCCGGTGAGGGCGCCGGGCCGGCGCAGGGCGCGCACCAGCGCCCCGACCGACGCGAGCGGGGTGCGCAGCTCGTGGACCGCCGCGCGCAGCAGCTCCGCCTCCGGGACGGGGGCGTCGCCGAGGGCGGGCGGGGGGCGGCGTCGGCGCAGGTCCACGGGCGGCACGTCCTCGTTCGGGGGGTGACCGGGGGCTGCCCGGGCACGGCCGACGCATGCCGCCGCCCGCTCCCGTCCGGCTGCTGCTCGTGGACGACCACCCGAGCTTCAGCCAGGGCCTGTCGCTGCTGCTGCACGCGGCGGCCGGCGACCGGCTGCGCGTCGCCGGGTCGGTGCGCGAGGCCGCCGAGGCGGCCGACGTCGCGGCCGCCCTGCGCGTCGACCTCGCCGTGGTCGACCTGGTCATGCCGCCGCCCGGCGGGCTGGCCGCCGTGCGCGCCCTGCGCGACCGCCTGCCCGGGCTGCCCGTCGTGGTGCTGTCGGGCCACGACGACCCGGCCGCGCCGCTGGAGGCGCTCGGGGCCGGGGCGGTCGGCTTCCTGCCGAAGGCCGCCGACCCCGCCGAGCTCGTCGCCCCGCTGCTCGCAGCGGCGCAGGGCTGGACGGTGCTGCCCGCCGCCGCCCGGCAGGCCCTGCTCGACGACGACCAGTCCCGGGCCGCCCGCCTGCGCGACGCCCTGACCGACGACGAGCGCGAGCTGTGGCGCCTCGTCGCGCTCGGGCACGGCCCCGAGCAGCTCGCCGGGCTGCTCTACGTCTCCGAGCGGACGGCCAAGCGCCTGGTCGTCGCCCTGCTCGCGCGCCTGGGCGTCGACAACCGCGTGCACGCCGCCGCCCTCGCCGGGCGCGCCGGGCTCGTCGGGTAGCGGCGCGCGCCCGTCCGCCGTGGCAGGGTGTGGCCGTGCTGGTCGGGGTGGTCGCCGAGGTCAAGGACAACGAGTACCGCGTCGCGCTCACGCCCTCGGGCGTCACCGAGCTCGTCGCGCACGGGCACGAGGTGCACGTCGAGGCCGGGGCCGGCCTCGGCTCCTCCATCACCGACGAGGAGTACGCCGCCGCCGGCGCGGTGCTGCGCCCCTCCGCCGAGGAGGTCTGGGGCGCCGCGGAGCTGCTGCTCAAGGTCAAGGAGCCGGTGGCCTCGGAGTACGGCCTGCTGCGCCGCGACCAGGTGCTGTTCACCTACCTGCACCTGGCCGCCTCGCGGCCCTGCACCGACGCCCTGCTGACGGCCGGCACGACCGCCGTCGCGTACGAGACGGTGCAGGCCGCCGACGGCTCGCTGCCGCTGCTGGCACCGATGTCGGAGGTGGCCGGGCGCATGGCGCCGCAGGTGGGCGCGCACTGCCTGCAGCGCGAGGCCGGCGGGCGCGGCGTGCTCATGGGCGGCGTGTCCGGCGTCTACGCCGCGAAGGTCGTCGTGCTCGGCGCCGGCGTCTCCGGCATGAACGCCGCGGCGATCGCCCTCGGCATGCAGGCCGAGGTGCTCGTGCTCGACAAGGACCTGCGCAAGCTGCGCGACGCCGACCGGATCTACCAGGGCCACCTGCAGACCGTCGCCTCCAACGCGTACGAGGTGGAGCGGGCGGTGCTGGACGCCGACCTCGTCATCGGCGCGGTGCTCGTCGCCGGCGCCAAGGCCCCGACGCTCGTGACGGACGACCTCGTGCGCCGCATGAAGCCCGGCGCCGTGCTCGTCGACATCGCCGTCGACCAGGGCGGCTGCTTCGAGTCGACCCGCCCGACGACCCACTCCGACCCGACGTTCGCCGTCGAGGGGTGCCTGTTCTACTGCGTCGCCAACATGCCCGGCGCCGTCCCGCACACGTCGACGTACGCGCTGACCAACGTCACGCTGCCGTACGTCGTCGAGGTCGCCGAGCGCGGGCTCGCCGCCGCCGTGGCCCGCGACGCGTCGCTCGCGCCGGGCGTCACGACCGTCGACGGCACGCTCGTCTCGGCCCCGGTGGGCGAGGCGCACGGCCTGCCCGTCGCGCCGCTCGCGGAGGTGCTGGGCTGACGACGGCGACGCGCGCCGCTCCCGAGCGGGTCGTCGCCGGCTACCTCGACCACCTCGTGGTCGAGCGCGGCCTCGCGGCGAACACGCTCTCGTCCTACCGGCGCGACCTGCGCCGCTACGTCGACCACCTCGCCGGGCTCGGCGTCGACGACCTCGCGCGGGTGGGGGAGCAGGAGGTCGCCGGCTTCCTCGCCGCGCTGCGCGAGGGCTCCGAGGACCACCCGCCGCTGTCCGCGACGTCGGCCGGGCGCGCCGTCGTCGCCGTGCGCGGCCTGCACCGCTTCGCCCACCGCGAGGGCCTGGTGCCCGACGACCCGGCCCGCGAGGTGCGCCCGCCGACGCCGGCCCGCCGGCTGCCCCGGGCGATCACCGTCGAGGAGGTCGAGCGGCTGCTCGACGCCGCCGGCGCCCCGGGCACGCCGGCCGCGCTCCGCGACCGGGCGCTGCTCGAGCTGCTCTACGGCACCGGCGCCCGCATCTCCGAGGCCGTCGGCCTGGCCGTCGACGACCTCGAGCGCGACGCGGGGCTGGTGCGGC
Organism: Frankiaceae bacterium; assembly: GCA_947479995.1. GTDB lineage: Bacteria > Actinomycetota > Actinomycetes > Mycobacteriales > SCTD01 > CANKBT01. Next base: position 26,188 of record CANKBT010000004.1, read on the forward strand.
TCGACGGCAAGGGCGGCAAGCAGCGCGTCGTGCCGGTCGGCTCGTACGCCGCCCGCGCCGTCGAGGCGTGGCTCGTGCGCGGGCGGCCGGTGCTGGCAGCCGCGGGAGCGGGCTCGTCGGCGCTGTTCCTCAACCAGCGCGGCGGGCGGCTCTCGCGCCAGAGCGCCTGGGCGGTGCTGCAGGCGGCGGCCGAGCGCGCCGGCCTGGGCGGCCGCGTGTCGCCGCACGTGCTGCGGCACTCGTTCGCCACGCACCTGCTCGACGGGGGCGCCGACGTCCGCGTCGTGCAGGAGCTGCTCGGGCACGCCTCCGTCACGACGACGCAGGTCTACACGCTGGTCACGGTCGACCGGCTGCGCGAGGTCTACGCGGGGGCGCACCCCCGCGCCCGCGCCTGACCGCCCTCCCTCTGCGTGCTGGGGCGACGCCGCTTGTCGTGCGGGTGCGCCGACCCGTAGGGTCTCGCCGTCGAGAAGGGCGTTCGACGACGCACCGGCAGATCGACCGAGAGGCACGTGGTCTTGTGAGCATGTCGACATCGGCGGCGGTGGGGTCCGGCGGCATCCCCGCCAGCCTCAACGCCGGCGCGGCGGCCGGCGTCGGCCCCACCGGCCGCCCGCTGCCGGACTTCCCGGACCCGGCGCCGCTGGAGACCCACGGCCCGGCGCGGATCCTCGCGATGTGCAACCAGAAGGGCGGCGTCGGCAAGACGACGTCGACCATCAACCTCGGTGCCGCCCTGGCCGAGTGGGGCCGGCGCGTGCTGCTCGTCGACCTCGACCCGCAGGGCGCGCTCTCGGTCGGGCTCGGCGTCAACCCGCTGCAGCTGGACCGGACGGTGCACAACCTGCTCATGGAGCGCGACGTCAGCGTCGAGGACGTCATGCTCCGCACCGCGGTGCCCGGCATGGACCTGCTGCCGAGCAACATCGACCTGTCGGCCGCCGAGGTGCAGCTGGTCAACGAGGTCGCCCGCGAGCAGACGCTCAAGCGGGTCCTCACGCCCGTCCTCGGCGACTACGACGTCGTGCTCATCGACTGCCAGCCCTCGCTCGGCCTGCTGACCGTCAACGCGCTCACCGCTGCGGACGGCGTCATCATCCCGCTGGAGTGCGAGTACTTCGCCCTGCGCGGTGTGGCGCTGCTCATCCAGACCATCCAGAAGATCCAGGAGCGGCTCAACCCTGGACTCGAGGTCGAGGGCATCCTGGCCACGATGTACGACGCACGGACGGTGCACGGCCGCGAGGTGCTCGCCCGCGTCATCGAGGCCTTCGACGAGCGCGTCTACCACACGGTGATCAACCGGACGATCCGCTTCCCGGAGACCACGTCGGCCGGCGAGCCCATCACCACCTACGCCAGCAGCTCCAGCGGCGCGCGCGCCTACCGCGAGCTGGCCAAGGAGGTCCTCGCCCGATGAGCACCCGCCGCCGC
>CANKBT010000005.1 GCA_947479995.1 Frankiaceae bacterium
CGTCTTCCCGCCCATCCCGAGCGAGCCGATCCTCACGCTGGCCGGCGTGCTGTCGGCGCAGGGCGGGCTGAGCCTCGCGCTCGTCGTGCTCTGCTCGACGCTCGGCTCCGTGCTCGGCGCGCTGGTGCTGTACGGCGTCGGCGCGCGCACCGGCCGCGCCCGCGTGGTGCGCCTCGTCGACCGGCTGCCGCTCGTCGACGTCGACGACCTCGAGCGCGCTGAGGCGTGGTTCGCGCGGCACGGCACCAAGGCCGTGCTGCTCGGCCGGTTCATCCCGGTGGTGCGCAGCCTGGTGTCGGTGCCCGCGGGCTTCGAGCGCCTGCCGCTGCGCTCGTTCGTGCTGCTCACCGCGCTGGGCAGCGGGATCTGGAACACCGCCTTCGTGCTGCTCGGCTACGCCGCCGGCGACAGCGTCGACCTCGACGTGCTCAGCCGCGTCCTCGACTACGGCGTCTACGCCGCCGCGGTCGTGTGCGTGGTGCTCGGCGTGCGGCGGCTGCGGCGCAACCGCGCGGCGGCCCGGCAGACTGGCCCGCATGACTGACCCGGCCCTCCCCAGCGTCGAGGCGGCGGGCGCCGACCTGCGCGCCTTCGTCGACGCCTCCCCCACGTCGCTCCACGCCGTCGCCGAGATGGCGCGCCGGCTCCGCGACGGCGGCTTCACGCCGCTCGACGAGCGCGACGCCTGGTCGCTCGCGCCCGGCGACGCGCGCTACGTCGTGCGCGACGGCGGCAGCCTGGTCGCCTTCCGCGTCGGCTCGGCGCCGCTGGCGGAGGCCGGCGCCCGGCTGGTCGGCGCGCACACCGACTCCCCCACGTTCAAGGTGCGCCCGCGGCACGACGTGCGCCGCGCCGGCTACCGGCTGGTCGGCGTGGAGCCGTACGGCGGGGTGCAGTTCCACACGTGGCTCGACCGCGAGCTCACCGTCGCGGGGCGCCTCGCGGTGCGCGGCGCCGACGGCGAGGTGGCCGACCACCGCGTCGTGCTGCCGGGCGGCCCGCTGCGGCTGCCGACGCTGGCCATCCACCTCGACCGGGGCGTGCGCGAGGGGCTGGTGCTCGACCCGCAGCGCCACCTCGTGCCGGTGTGGGGGCCGGAGCTGTCGACCGAGCCGGGCCTGCTGGAGGCGCTCGCCGACGCCGCGGGCGTCGCGGTCGGCGACGTCGTCGGGCACGACCTCGTGCTGGCCGACACGCAGCCGTCGGCGGCCACCGGCTCCGACGGCACCTGGGTCGCCGCGCCGCGCCTCGACAACCTCAGCTCGTGCCACGCCGGCACCGCGGCGCTGCTCGCCGCCTCGCCGGCGGCGCACACCGCCGTGCTGGTCGCCAACGACCACGAGGAGGTCGGCAGCGCGTCGGCCGAGGGCGCCGCCGGCTCGTTCCTCGCCGACGTGCTCGCGCGGCTCGTCGCCGCGACCGGCGACCACGACCCGCAGTCCTACCTGCGGGCCGTCGCCCGCTCGCGGCTCGCGTCGTCCGACGTCGCGCACGCGGTGCACCCCAACCACGCCGACCGCCACGAGCCGTCGCACGCGCCGGCGCTCGGCGGCGGCCCGGTGCTCAAGGTCAACGCCAACCAGCGCTACGCCAGCGACGCCCTGAGCAGCGGGTGGTTCGCGGCGCGCTGCGCCGACGCCGGCGTGCCCCTGCAGGAGTTCGTCAGCCGCGCCGACCTGCCGTGCGGCTCGACGATCGGCCCGCTCACGGCGACCCGCCTCGGCATCGCGACGGTCGACGTCGGCAACCCCGTCCTGGGCATGCACTCGTGCCGGGAGCTGGCGTCGGCCGTCGACGTGCCGCTCATGACCGCGGCGCTCACCGCCTGCCTGTCGCTGCCGTGAGGGTCGTCGCCGTGTCCGCGCGCGGCGAGCACGCGCTCTCCAAGGCGCCGCAGCCCGCCGTCCGGCTGCTCGCCGGGCTCGGCGTCGAGGGCGACGCGCACTGCGGCGCGACCGTGCAGCACCGCTCGCGGGTGCGGCAGGACCCCGCGCAGCCGAACCTGCGGCAGGTGCACCTGCTGCACGCCGAGCTGCTCGCCGAGCTGGCCGGCCGCGGCTACGCGGTGGCGCCCGGCGACGTCGGCGAGAACGTGCTCACCGAGGGCGTCGACCTGCTCGGCCTGCCGACGGGCGCGCGGCTGCGGCTCGGCGCCGACGCGATCGTCGAGGTGACCGGCCTGCGCAACCCGTGCGCGCAGCTCGACGGGCACGCCGACGGCCTCATGGCCGCCGTGCTCGACCGCGACCCGGAGGGGCAGCTGGTGCGGCGCGCGGGCGTGATGGCGGTGGTCGTCGCCGGGGGCGAGGTGCGGCCGGGCGACGCCGTCGCGGTGGCGCTGCCCGCGGGGCCGCACCGGCCGCTCGACCGCGTCTGAGCGGTCCGGCCGGCCCGCGGTCAGCCCCGCCAGTACAGGTGGTGCACGACGCCGCTGGGGCTCGGCACGACCTCGTGGTGGTAGCCGTCCTCGAACTCCTCGGGGGCGTGCCAGAGCCGCTGGCCCCGGCCGAGGCGGACGGGGGCCACGGCCACGTGGAGCGTGTCGACCAGCCCGGCCGCGACGAAGTCGCGGACGGTGCTCGGCCCGCCTCCCAGCCGGACGTCCCGGCCGCCGGCCGCCGCCTTCGCCCGGGCCAGCGCCTCCTCGGGGCTCGCCTCCAGGAAGTGGAAGGTGGTCTCCCCGAGGGTGAGCGCCGGCCGCACGTGGTGCGTCAGCACGAAGACCGGGGTGTGGAAGGGCGGCTCGTCCCCCCACCAGCCCTGCCAGGACAGGTCCTCCCAGGGGCCCTGCTGCGGCCCGAACTTGCCGCGCCCCATGATCTCCGCGCCGATGTTGCGGTGGAACTCCCGCGTGAAGTGGTCGTCGAGCCCCCGCGTGCCGCCGGGCTCGGTGCGGTTCGGCCAGCTGGCCGTCGCACCGGCCCAGGAGGCCAGGTCGGCCGGGTCGGCGTGGCCGAACGGCCGGGCCAGCGTCGGGCCCTCGCCCGCACCGAAGCCGTCGGCGGACACCATGAGGTTGTGGCCGCGCAGCAGCTGCGTCACGACGGCACCTCCACGACCTCGGGCGCGACGGGCACCGCCGGCGCCAGGCCGGTCGCGGCGTAGTCGCCCTGGGAAGCCGCGAACGCCGCCCAGTCCCACGGCACCGGGCGGCCGGCCAGCAGCGGCGCGAGCCGCTCCAGCGACGTGTGCAGCCCGACGGCCCAGCACCCCCGCACCGCCTCGTCGACGTCGCGCACGTGGTGCTCCACCCGCAGGTCGCAGCCCCCGTCGACCTCGGCGAGCCGCCACAGCACCGTGGAGCCGGAGTCGCCGTGCGTGTGCTCGAGCAGCGTCGGCGGCTCCAGGCGCAGCACCGTGCACCGGAGCACGAAGTCGTCCTCACGGGCGGCGTACCGCATCTCGCCGCCGACGCGCAGGTCGACCGTGACGTCGGCGTCGAAGGGCAGCCACCAGTCGGCGAGCCGGGCCGGGTCGGTCAGGGCGCTCCAGACCTCCGCGACGGGGAAGGCGAGGTGCCGGTGGAAGCGCAGGACGCCCCCGTCGGCGGTGCGCTCGAGGGTGCCCAGCCGTGGGGCGGTGCGGGGGTCGGTCATGCGTCGTCCTGCCGGTCGGGTGGTGGGAGGGGCGGAACCGCTCGTGCGCTGCGCTCCAGGTGCCGCTCGAGGCCGTCGAGCCGCGCGGCCCAGTGGGCGCGGTACGGCTCCAGCCAGGCGTCGAGCTCCTGCAGCGGCTCCGGCCGCAGCCGGTAGAGCCGCCGCTGGGCGTCCTTGCGCACCTCGACGAGGCCGGCGTCGCGCAGCACCTTGAGGTGGCGCGAGACGCCGGGCTGCCCGAGCGCGACCAGGTCGACCAGCTCGCCGACGGAGCGCTCCCCGTCGCGGACGGCGTCGAGGATCCGTCGCCGCGTGGGCTCGGCGATGACGTCGAGCACGGCGAGGGGCACACCACGAACGTACGCCTGCGCGTATGTGCGGTCAAGCGCATGCACGCAGGCGCTCGCGCGTCAGGCGGCCTGGCCCTGGCGCGCCAGTGCGGTGAGCCGGCTGACCGCCCGCAGGTACTTCTTGCGGTAGCCGCCGCGCAGCAGCTCGTCGGGGAACAGCGCGTCGAGCGCGACGCCCGACGTCACGACGGGCACGTCGCGGTCGTACAGCCGGTCGGCCAGCACGACGAGGCGCAGCGCGGCGCTCTGGTCGGCGACGGGGTGCACGCCGGCGAGGCAGACGAGCGCGACGTCGTCGACGAGCGCGCCGTAGCGGCTCGGGTGCAGCTGCGACAGGTGCGCCAGCAGCGGGGCGAAGTCGTCGTACGACGCGCCGGGCTCCTCGGCGCGGGCGCGCAGCGCGTCGTCGTCGACCGGTGGCGGCGCGGCGGGCAGCCCGCGGTGGCGGTAGTCCTCGCCGTCGACCCGGACGGTCGCGAAGTGCGCCGACAGCCCCTGGATCTCGCGCAGGAAGTCCGCGGCCGCGAAGCGCCCCTCGCCGAGCGAGCCGGGCAGGGTGTTCGACGTCGCGGCGACGCGCACGCCCGCGTCGACGAGCCGGCCGAGCAGCGTCGACACCAGCACCGTGTCGCCCGGGTCGTCCAGCTCGAACTCGTCGATGGCGAGCAGCCGGTGCCCCGAGAGCGCCTCGACCGCCTCGGCGAAGCCCAGCGCACCGACGAGGTGCGTCAGCTCGACGAAGGTGCCGTACGCCCGCGGCTCGGGCGCCTCGTGCCACAGCGAGGCGAGCAGGTGGGTCTTGCCGACGCCGTAGCCGCCGTCGAGGTAGACGCCGGGCGGCCCCTGCGGCTCGGCGCGCCGGAAAAGCCGCTTGGGCGCCGGCGCCAGCCCGGCCGCAAAGCCCTGCAGCACGCGCACGGCCTCGGCCTGCGACGGCTGCTGCGGGTCGGGCAGGTAGGTGTCGAAGCGCGCGCCGTCGAACCGCGGCGGCGGCACCATCGCGGCGACGAGCGTGGACGGCGGGACGACCGGGCTGCGGTCGACGAGGTGCAGGGGCACGGGTCGCTACGGGGTGTCGGCGGACTGCACGACGACGAGCTCGTCGCCGTCCTGCAGCGGCTGGCAGACCGGGTCGGTGAAGGCGAGCGTCCGGCCGTCGCGCACGACGGCGAGGATGCGCTCGCCGGCCGGCCCGTGGTTGCCGCCGACCTCGGTCGCGCGCACCGAGCGCACCGCGAGCTCGAGGCCGCGGCCGGGCTCGAGCAGGTCGCCGAGCAGCTCCCCGGTGGCGGGCGAGGCCGCCCCGACGCCGAGCAGCCGGCCGGCCGCCTCGGACGACACGATGACCTGGTCGGCGCCGCTGTGGCGCAGCAGCGGGGCGTTCTCGGCCTCGCGCACCGACACCACCAGGCGGGCGCGCGGGTTGGCGGCGCGCACGGTGAGCGCCGCGAGCACCGCGGTGTCGTCGCGCGGCACGGCGACGACCACGCGCGAGGCGCGGTCGACGTGCGCGCGCGCGAGCACGGCGCTGCGCGTGCCGTCGCCGAGCACCGCGGCGATGCCGTCCGCGATCGCCTCGTCGACGTGCGACTGCTCGGCGTCGACGACGACGAGGTCGTCGAGCGGGGTGCCGTCCTCGATGAGCACCGAGACGGCGTTGCGCCCCTTGGTGCCGTAGCCGATGACGACGGTGTGCTCGTCCAAGGAGGACCTCCAGCGGGTCTGCCGCACCTGCTCGCGGGTGCGCTCGGTGAGCACCTCGAGGGTGGTGCCGACGAGGATGATGAGGAACAGCACCCGCATCGGCGTGATGACGAGGACGTTGACCGCGCGCGCCTGGTCGCTGGCCGGCACGACGTCGCCGTAGCCGGTGGTCGAGAGCGTGACGGTCGCGTAGTAGAAGGCGTCGAGCAGGCCCATCGGCCCGCTGTTGTCCTTGTAGCCGTCGCGGTCGAGGTAGACGACCACCGCGACCAGGACGAGCAGCGAGAAGGCGACCGCGAGCCGCCGGGCGACGCTGAAGACGGGGCTGCGCACGGGGTGCGGCAGGTGCACCGTCGGGGACGCCGCCTGGGGCAGTGCCGTCAACCTCCGCCTGCGCGCCACGCCGGACAGCCTGCCACCGACTCCCCCGCGGGCGGGTCGTAGGGTGCGCCGCATGCCCTCCCTGAGCGCCGGCGCCGAGCCCGAGGTCGTCGGGCCGTACCTGTCCCGCGTGCTCGACGACGCGCGCTGGGAGCAGTGCGAGGTCGCGCTCATCTCCGGCGGCAAGAGCAACCTCACGTACGGCGTCCGCTCGCCCGCGGGCGAGGTCGTGCTGCGCCGGCCGCCGCTCGGGCACCTGCTGCCGAGCGCGCACGACATGCGCCGCGAGCACACCGTCATGGCGGCGCTGGCCGGCACCGGGGTGCCGGTGCCGGCGATGCGGCACTTCTGCGACGACCCCGAGGTGCTCGGGCAGCCGTTCTACGTCATGGACCGCGTCGACGGGCACGTCGTGCGCGAGGCGCTCCCGGCCGGCTACGCCGACGCGCCGGAGCAGCGCCGCGCGGTCGGCGAGGGGCTCGTCGCGGTGCTCGCCGACCTGCACGCGGTCGTGCCGGCCGAGGTCGGGCTGGAGCAGTTCGGGCGGCCCGACGGCTACCTCGAGCGGCAGGTGCGGCGCTGGGGGCGGCAGTGGGAGGCCACCCGCCTCGAGGGCCACGAGGCGCTCGACGCGCTGAGCGCCGACCTCGCCGCGAGCCTGCCGGCCAGTACGCGCACCGGGATCGTGCACGGCGACTACCGGCTCGACAACACGATGCTGCACCCGACCGAGCCGGGGCGGATCGCGGCCGTCCTCGACTGGGAGATGTCGACGCTCGGCGACCCGGTCGCCGACCTCGGCCTGCTGCTCGTCTACTGGACGCAGGCCGACGACGGCGGCTCCCGCGGCGACGCGCTCGTCGTGCCGTCGGCGACCTCGCTCGAGGGCTTCCCGACGCGCGCCGAGGTCGCCGAGCTGTACGCCGCGCGCACCGGCGCCGACCTGTCGGCGCTGCCGTGGGCGCAGGCCTTCGGCTTCTACAAGCTGGCCGTGGTCTGCGCGGGCATCGTCGCCCGCGCGGCGGGCGGCTCGATGCTCGGCGACGGCTTCGACGGCATCGCCGACCGCATCGGCCCGCTGGTCGAGCTCGGGCGCGCGACGCTCGCCAGCGGCGAGGTCGCCTAGCCCCTGCGCCGCCCGGCCGCGGGCGCGGTGGGGCATGCTCCACCGGTGCGCCCGTCGCCTCCCGACCTCGAGCTGCTCGGCGAGGCCGTGCGCGCGCTGCGCCGCGGCCTGGGCCCGGCGGAGCACCCGAGCGCCGCCGCGGTGCGCACCCGCACCGGCGCGGTGCACGTCGGCCTCGGGCTCGGCAGCGCCTGCCCGGAGCCCGTCGCCGTCGCCGCGGCCCTCGCGCACGGGCAGCCGGTCGCCACGCTGGTGGCGGTGCGCCACGTCGACGCCGACACGACCCGCGTCGAGGCGCCGTGCGCGGCCTGCCGCGCGGTGCTGCAGCGCCACGCGCCCGGCGTGCGGGTGCTGCACCTCGCCGACGGCCTGCGCGTCGGCCCGGTGACCGCCCTGCGCTGACGCAGGGGCTCGCGCCGCGACCGCTCCGGCGCGTCGAGCAGCGCGTGCCCTACGCGCTGTCGCGCACGCGCAGCGCCCAGAGCACGAGCGGCACCTGCAGCGGCAGCCGCGCCCACGCCACCCGGCGCTGCAGCGGCGTGCGGGCCGCGCGCACGTGGTGCACGTTGCCCGGGAAGACCGCGACGAACAGCGCCGCCGAGGCGAGCGCCCCCGCCCGCCGGGTGCGCGGGGCGGCGACCGCGGCCGCGCACGCCAGCTCGACGACGCCGCTGCCGAGCGTCCACGCGCGGGCGCTCCCGGGCAGCTCCGGCGGGACGGCGGTGTCGAAGGCGCGGGGCGCGGCGAAGTGCAGCGCGCCGGCGCCGCCGAGCAGGGCGGCCAGGGCGGTGGCGGGGGTCATGCCGGGACTGTGGCAGGCCGCGCGTCGCGGTGCACCTGCCAGGCCCACAGCAGCAGCGGCACCTGCAGCGGCAGGCGCAGCCAAGCCACGAGCTCGGCGGTGCTGCTGCCGGCGTTGACGACCGCGGTGACGTTGCCGGGGAAGACCGCGAGGAGCAGCCCGAGGGCCGCGAGCGCGCCGGCGCGCCGGGTGCGCGGCGCGAGCACGAGCGCTCCGACGACCACCTCGACCGCGCCGCTGCCGAGCACCCACGGCCGCGGGTCGCCGAGCCACCCGGGGATGAGCGCGTCGTAGAAGTCCGGGTTCACCGCGTGGTTGACCCCGGCGAGCACGAGCAGCGCACCCAGCAGGTACGGCGACGCGCGCCTCACGCGGCGCGCGCGGGCAGGCGCCGGTCGAGCAGCCCGAGCAGGGCGGTGAGGCCCAGCAGCAGCACCCCGACCACGAGGGCGCTGCGCAGCGCACCGGCCAGCCCCAGGTCGTCGGCGTCGAGGAAGGCGTACGGCCACCAGCCGCTGACGGCGCCGTGCACGAGCGTCCAGCCGAGGAACAGCGCCGGCCAGACCAGCGACGCCACCTGGGTCAGCCGGTCGACGCGCGGGCGGGGGCCGAACACCGCCCAGCCGACGACCGCCAGCAGCGGCGCGACGCCGTGCAGCAGGGCGTCGGTGAGCGCCAGCCCGTCGCGTCCGCCGCCGGGGTTGAGCACGCCGTTGTAGACGACCGCCGTGCAGGTGATGCCGATGAGCGCGTTGGCGCGCAGCACGCGGAAGAGCCGGCCGTCGCGGCGCGGGTCGAGCACGAGCAGCACCGAGACGGCCAGCAGGAGCAGGTTGCTCTGCACGGTGAAGAACGAGCCGAAGCGCACGACCGCCGTCGACGCGTCGCGCGCACCGAGCACGTCGACCAGCTGCGAGGTGAGCGCCGAGCCGCTCACCAGCGCCGCGGCGGCGTGCCACGCCCGGGCGGGCACGTCCTCCGGCTGCATGCGCGCAGCCTAGGCAGCGCAGACGGGGGCCGCGGGTCGTGCGCGCGTGCGCCGCGTCACGGCGTGCGGCACCGTCACCGCCGCCGGGCCGTCACGCCGTCACCGGTGCGGCGAGCAGCCGCTCGAGCTGGCGGCGCTCGCCGTCGGAGGGCTGCAGGGCCAGGGCGCGCTCCAGGCTCGCGCGGGCCGCCGGCTCGTCGCCCAGGCGTCGCAGCAGGCGTCCGCGCACCGCGTGCAGCACGGGCACGCCGTCCAGCCCGGTGACGGCGTCCACCGCCGCCAGGCCCGCCGCGGCGCCGTCGCGCTCGGCGACCGCCACCGCCCGGTTGAGCGCGACGACCGGCGAGCCGGTGCGGGCGAGCAGCGCGTCGTACAGCGCGACGACCGACGGCCAGTCGGTCGCCTCCCACGTCGCGGCCGTCGCGTGGCAGCCCGCGATCGCCGCCTGCAGGGCGTACGGGTCGGGCGCGTCGGCCGAGCGGCGCAGCGCGCCCAGGGCCAGGGCGGCGCCCTCGGCCACCAGGGCGTGGTCCCAGCGCGCTCGGTCCTGGTCGGGGAGCTCGACGAGCGCGCCCGTGCCGTCGCGCCGACCGGCCGCGCGGGCCTCGGTGAGCAGGAGCAGCGCCAGCAGGCCCTGCACGGGGGCCTCGTCCGGCATCAGCCCGTGCAGCAGCCGCGCCAGGCGGAGCGACTCCGCGCGGAGCTCGTCCTGCTCGAGGCCCTCGGTGTAGAGCAGGTAGACGACGGCCAGCACGCCGGCGAGGCGCTCGGGCAGCTCGGCCGCGCGCGGCACGCGGTACGGGATGCCGGCCGTCGCGATCTTGCGGCGGGCGCGGACGAGGCGCTTGGCCAGCGTCGGCTCCGGCACCAGGAGCAGCCGCGCGATCTGCGTCGTGTCGAGCCCGCAGAGCGTGCGGAGCGCGAGCGCGACGTGCGCCTCGGTCGACAGGGCCGGGTGGCAGCAGGTGAAGACGAGCCGCAGCAGGTCGTCGTCGACGACGGAGGGCTCGGGCAGGTCGTCGGCCGGCGGGGTGAGGTCGCGCACCGCTCCCGCCTCCTTGTCCGGTCGCCGGGCCTCGCGCCGCACGACGTCGAGCGCCTTGCGCCGGGCCGTCGTCGTGAGCCAGGCGCGGGGGTCGTCGGGCACGCCGTCGCGCGGCCAGGTGAGCAGCGCCGCGACGGCGGCGTCCTGCACGGCGTCCTCGGCCAGGGCGAGGTCGCCGAGGGTCCGGACGAGCGTCGCCAGCACGCGGCGGCGCTCGGTCCGGACGACCTCGGCGAGCTCCTGGCTCGGGCTCGTCACGAGCAGGGTCAGCCGGTCATGGGGAGGACGGGGCGCACCTCGACCGCGCCGTGCCAGGCCGAGGGGATCTGCGCGGCCCAGGCGATGGCCTCGTCGAGGTCGGCGCACTCGAGCAGGAAGAACCCGCTGAGCACGTCCTTGGTCTCGGCGTACGGCCCGTCGCTGACGACGACGTCGCCGCCCTTGCCGCCCGTGACGCGCACGGTCGTGGCGGTGGCGGTCTCCCGCAGGGCGGCGCCGCCGCGGATGACGGCCGCGGCGGCCTGCCCGAAGGCGCCGTAGTCGGCCATGACCGCGCCCTGCTCGGGCCCGGTCCAGTCGACGTCGGCGGCGCTGTAGATGATGGCGGCGTACTGCGGCATGGCGGGTCTCCTCGTCTCGGACGCCGGGTGCGTCCTCACCCAGTGGACGAACGGGAGCCGCCCGGGAGGACACCGGCCCGCAGCATCCTCGGCGGGGCGCGCCGCCGCCACCGGCGCTCCCGGTCCCGGTAGCGTCCGCGAGTGCGCGACGACGAGTACCTCGCCCAGGACGCCCTCGGACTCGCCGCGGCGGTGAGCGCCGGCGACGTCTCCCCCGCCGAGCTGCTGGCCCTGGCGCGGGCGCGCGCCGAGCGCGTGGACCCGCGCGTCAACGCGCTGGCGCACCGCACCGACGCGCACGCCGACGCGCGCGTCGCCGGCCCGCTGAGCGGTCCGCTGGCCGGCGTGCCGTTCGTGCTCAAGGACCTGCACCAGGACCTCGCGGGCGAGCCGGCCACGTCCGGCTGCCGGGCGCTGGCCGGTCACCGCGCGACCGCGAACAGCACCGTGGTGCAGCGCTGGCTCGACGCCGGGCTCGTCGTGCTCGGCCGCACGACGACGCCGGAGTTCGGCTCCAAGGGCGTCACCGAGGCCGCGCTGTTCGGCCCGACCCGCAACCCGTGGGACCTCACGCGCACCCCGGGCGGGTCGTCGGGCGGGTCGGCCGCCGCGGTGGCCGCCGGGATCGTGCCCGTCGCCGCGGCCAGCGACGGCGGTGGCTCGATCCGCATCCCGGCGGCCTGCACCGGGCTGGTCGGCCTCAAGCCCGGCCGCGGCCTCGTGCCGCACGGACCGGTCGAGAGCGAGCCGCTCGGCGGGCTGGCGACGAACGGCGTCGTCTCGCGCACCGTCCGCGACACCGCGGCCGTGCTCGACGTGCTCGTGGGCGCCGACGCCGTGAGCCCCTTCGCGCCCGCGCTGCCCGACGGCCCGCTGCTGGCCGACCTCGAGCGCGCGCCCGGGCGCCTGCGCATCGGCTTCTCCACCGCCTCGGCCATCCGCAGCGCACCGCACCCCGAGGCCGTGCGCGCGGTCGAGCACGCGGCAGCGCTGCTGGCCGACCTCGGCCACGACGTCGAGGAGGTGCCCGCCCCGCACGACGACGCCCAGCTGGCCCGCGACTTCCTCACCGTGTGGTTCGTGCACCAGGCGGTCGAGGTGGCGCGCGTCAAGGCCGAGACGGGCGCCGGCGACGACGGCTTCGAGCAGGACACCCGCGTCATGGCCGCCCTCGGCCGCGCCGTGAGCGGCGTGGAGCTCGAGGCGGCCACCGAGCGCCGCCGCGAGCACATCGGCGGGCTGGCGCGCCTGCACGCCACCCACGACCTGCTGCTCACCCCCACCCTCGGTGAGCCGCCGATCCGGGTCGGCTCGCTCGACCTGCCCCTGCCGCTGCGCGCCGCGACCGAGGGCTTCCTGCGCACCCGCACCACGCGGGTCCTCGCCCTCACCGGCGTCGTCGACCAGATCGTGCAGCGCAACCTGGCGTGGGTGCCGTACACCCAGCTGGCCAACGTCACCGGGCGCCCGGCGATCAGCCTGCCGCTGCACCAGACGGCGGACGGCCTGCCGATGGGCGTGCAGCTGTGCGGTCCGCTCCGCTCGGAGGGGCTGCTGCTGCGGCTCGCGCGGCAGCTCGAGCTGGCAGCGCCGTGGGCGGACCGCCGCGCGCCGCTGGCCTGAGCCCTCAGGGAGCGCCGACCGCCCCCTCGGGCGCCGGCGCCGCGCGCGACGCGCCGAGGCCCTGCACGAGCAGGCCGAGCAGCACGAGCCCGGCGCCGACCGCCCCGGCCGCCGACAGGCGCTCGTCGAGCACCAGCACGCCCAGCGCCGTCGCGACGACCGGCTCGGCGAGCACGAGCGTCGTCACCGGCCCCGCGGCGAGCACCGCCAGGCCCCGGACGAACAGCAGGTAGGCCAGCGTCGTCGTCACCAGCCCGAGGTAGGCGACGAGCGCGACGCCCCCGGCCGTGGCGACCCACCCGAGCGGCTGCGTGGCCAGCAGGGGCAGCGACAGCAGCCCGCCGAGGCCGAACGCCGCCGCCATCACCGACGACGGCCGGTGGCCCCGGTCGAGCTGCTGCTTGGCGAGCACGGTGTACGCCGCGTAGGCCAGGCCCGCCGCGACCGACAGGCCGACCCCGGCGGGGTCGGCGCCGCCCGAGCCGCTGCCCACGAGGACGAGCAGCGCGAGCCCGGCCAGGCAGACCCCCGTCGCCGCCAGCCAGGCGCGCCCGGGCCGCTCGCCGAGCAGCAGCAGGGCCAGCACGCCGGTCAGCACCGGGCCGCTGCCGATGGCCGCCAGCGTGCCCACGGCGACGCCCGCGCGGTCGACGCCGGCGAAGAAGCACACCTGGTAGGCGGCGGTGCACGCGCCGGCCACGAGGCCCGTCGGCGTGCGCCACAGGGCCAGCACCTCGCCGCCCCGCCCCCCGACGAGCGGCAGGAGGGCGAGCAGGGCGAGCCCGCCGACGACGAGCCGGGCGGCGCCCACGCCGAGCGTCGACGTGCTGTCGGGGCCGAGCGCCTGCGCCGTGCCCGTCGTGCCGAACAGGGCCGCGGCCAGCAGCACCGCACCGACGGCCCGCCCACCGGTGGCCACGGCTACGCGCGCACGTCCAGCCGCACGGTCTCGGGCAGCGCGGCGAGCGCGTCGACGACAGCGGGCTGCTCGAACGGCGCCACGTCGGTGATGACGTAGCCGAGCGCGCCGCGGGTGCCGAGCACCTGGCCCTCGACGTTGAGGCCGTGGTCGGCCAGCACCCCGTTCACGCGCGCGAGCACGCCCGGCACGTTGGCGTGCAGCAGCAGCAGGCGGTGGCCGGTGCCGGTGCGCGGCAGGCTGACGGGCGGCAGGTTGACGCTCAGCGAGGTCGACCCGTCGTGCGCGAAGTCGCGGAGCTTGCCGGCGACGAAGTTGCCGATGTCCATCTGCGCCTCCTCCGTCGACCCGCCGACGTGCGGCGTGAGGATGACGTTGGGCAGGCCGCGCAGGACCGAGACGAACTCCTCGCCGGGGCGCTTGGGCTCCTGCGGGAACACGTCGACGGCGGCGCCGGCGAGGTGCCCGCTCTCGAGGTGGCGGCGCAGCGCGTCGTGGTCGACGACGAAGCCCCGGCTGAGGTTGAGGAAGACCGCGCCCGGGCGCATGCGCGCGAACTGCTCCTCGCCGAACAGGCTGCTGTTGCCGGCGCGGCCGTCGACGTGCAGCGAGACGACGTCGGACTGCGCGAGCAGCTCCTCCAGCGTGCCGGCCCGGCGCGCGTTGCCGAGCGCCAGCTTGTCGGCGGTGTCGTAGAAGACGACCGCCATGCCGAGGCCCTCGGCCAGCACCGACAGCTGGCTGCCGATGTTGCCGTAGCCGACGATGCCGAGCCGGCGGCCGCGCACCTCGTGGCTGCCGACGGCGGACTTGTCCCACACCCCGGCGTGCATGGCGGCGTTCTTGTCGGTCAGCCGCCGGGTCAGCGCGATGACCTCCGACAGCGCCAGCTCGACCACGCTGCGCGTGTTGGAGAACGGCGCGTTGAACACCGCGACGCCGCGGGCCGTCGCGGCCGCCAGGTCGATCTGGTTGGTGCCGATGCAGAACGCCCCGACGGCGCGCAGGTCGGCGGCCTGCTCGAGCACCCGCGCGGTGACCGTGGTGTTGGACCGGATGCCGAGGACCTCGACGCCCTGCAGCGCCTCGACCAGCTCGTCCTCGCCGAGCGCCGCCGTGCGGCGGTCGACGTCGTAGCCGGCGTCGCGCAGCAGGAAGGCCGCGTCGTCGTGGACGTTCTCCAGCAGCAGCGCGCGCGGCTCGCTCACCGGACGACGTCGTAGACGAGCTTGGTCACGCCGTTGCCGTACGTCTCGCTCTCGCGCACGGCGAGGCGCTGGGTGTCCTTGTCGCTGTCGCTCCAGAGCCGCTTGCCGGCGCCGAGCAGCAGCGGGAAGACGAGCAGGTGGTACCGGTCGACGAGGCCCGCGTCGGCGAGCCCGCGCGCCAGCGTGGCGCTGCCGTGCACGGCGATCGGCCCGCCCTCGGTCTGCTTGAGCGCGGCCACCTCGTCGAGCGAGCGCAGCACGGTCGCGGGCCAGCGGGCGTCGTCGCCCTGCAGGGTGGTCGACACGACGTAGCGCGGCATGGCGTTGTAGCCCGCGAAGTCGTCCATGGTCGGCCAGACCGGCGCGAAGGCCTCGTAGCTCGTGCGCCCGAGCAGCAGCGCCGTCGTCTCCTCCTGCTCGCGGCCCTTGAGCTCGTAGACGGCGTCGTCGTGCGCGACGTCCTTGAACGTCCAGCCGGAGTTGCGGTAGCCGGGCTCCCCGCCGGGGGCCTCGACGACGCCGTCCAGGGACGTGAAGGCGGTGACGATCAGGGTGCGCACGGGGCTCCTCCGGGTCGGGCGGGCGTCGGCGGGCCAGGCTAGCCAGCGCACGCGAGCGGGCCGCGGTCGGTCGACCGCGGCCCGCTCCTGAGGCGTGGCGGCGGCGGCTAGGCGGCGGCCGGCTGCCCGACGGGCGCCGCGGCGGGCTGCGCGCCCGCGCGGTCGTACTGCTCCTGGTCGAGCAGGCCCTCGCGCTTGGCCACGATCGTCGGCACCAGCGCCTGGCCGGCGACGTTCACCGCGGTCCGCCCCATGTCGAGGATCGGGTCGACGGCGAGCAGCAGGCCGACGCCGGCGAGCGGCAGGCCGAGGGTCGACAGCGTCAGGGTCAGCATCACGGTGGCGCCGGTCGTGCCCGCCGTCGCGGCCGAGCCGAGCACCGAGACGACCACGATGAGCAGGTAGTCCGGCAGGCCGAGCGGGATGCCGAAGAACTGCGCGACGAAGATCGCCGACAGCGCCGGGTAGATCGCGGCGCAGCCGTCCATCTTCGTCGTGGCGCCCAGCGGAACGGCGAAGCTGGCGTACGCGCGCGGCACGCCGAGGCGCTCGGTGACCTGCTCGGTCACCGGCAGGGTGCCGAGGCTGCTGCGCGAGACGAAGCCGAGCTGGATGGCCGGCCACGCGGTGGCGAACCAGCGCCGCACCGACAGGCCGTGCAGCCGCAGGAGCACCGGGTAGACGACGAGCAGCACGAGCGCGAGACCGGCGTAGACCGCGCCGGTGAAGACGCCGAGCGAGCCCATCGCGTCCCAGCCGTAGCTGGCGACGGCGTTGCCGAGCAGGCCGACCGTGCCGAGCGGCGCGAGCCGGATGACCCACCACAGCACCGTCTGCACGACCGTGAGCGCCGCCGCGTTGAACGACAGGAACGGCGCCGCCGCCTCGCCGACCTTGAGCGCGGCGATGCCGAGCGCGACCGCGATGACGAGCAGCTGCAGCACGTCGAACGACAGGCTGGTCGTGGCGGTGCCGTCCTCGACCGAGGTGCCCGCCTGCAGGCCGAGCACGTTGCTCGGCACGAGGCCGGTGAGGAAGGCCCACCAGTCGCCGACCCGGCTCGGGGCGGCGGCGGCGTCGGGCGTCACGGACGTGTGCTCGCCGGGGCGCAGCACCAGGCCGAGCAGGATGCCGATGCTCACGGCGACGAGCGCGGTGACGGCGAACCACAGCAGCGTGCGGCCGGCCAGGCGGGCCGCACCGGTGACGCCGCGCAGGTTGGCGATGCTGGCGATGATCGCGGTGATCACCAGCGGCACGACGAGCGTGCGGAGCAGGGCGACGAAGGAGTCGCCGATCGTGGCGAGGGTGCTGGTCAGCCAGTTGGGGCTGCCGTCCTCGACGGGGCCGAGGTCGCGGGCGACGAGCCCGAGGACGACGCCGAGCACCAGGCCGGCGAGGACCTGGACGGCGAAGGGGACGTTCTTGAGGCGTGCGGGCACAGCGGGGCTCCAGGCAGGGGGTGTCGGGCGGGCGGACGGGCGGCCACGGAGGCCGAGCGGGTCAGCGCGCCGGACAGAGGTCGCTGCTGGTGCGGAGCAGGTCGACGTGGCGTCGCTGCGTGAGCAGCAGGTCCACGTCGGCCTCCGGGGGGTGCGGGCGCGGCGGGTGCCGCTGCCTGGTCAAGGGTGCCACCGGCGCGCGGCTTCCCGGTCGTGGCGCGGGCCACACGCGCACCGCACTGGCAGGATCGCCGGCATGGACCTCCCGGTCATGCCGCCCGTCAAGCCGATGCTCGCGACCTCCGTGCCGGAGGTGCCGGAGGGCGGCTTCGCCTACGAGCCGAAGTGGGACGGCTTCCGCTGCGTCGTGTTCCGCGACGGCGACGAGGTCGAGCTCGGCAGCCGCAACGAGCGGCCGCTGACGCGGTACTTCCCGGAGGTCGTCGAGGCGGTCAAGGAGCAGCTGCCGGAGCGGTGCGTCGTCGACGGCGAGATCGTCATCGCCGCCGGTGCGGGCCTCGACTTCGAGGCGCTGCTGCAGCGCGTGCACCCCGCGGAGTCGCGCGTGCGCAGGCTCGCGCAGGAGACGCCCGCCTCGCTCGTCGCCTTCGACCTGCTGGCGCTCGGCGACGACGACCTCACGCAGCAGCCCTTCTCGGCGCGTCGCGCCGCGCTCGAGCAGGCCCTCGCCGGCGCACGGCCGCCGGTGCACCTGACGCCGGCCACCGACGACGTCGCCCTCGCCCGCGAGTGGTTCACGCTGTTCGAGGGCGCGGGCCTGGACGGCGTCGTCGCCAAGCCGACGGGCGGGGCGTACGAGCAGGACAAGCGCGTGATGAGGAAGGTGAAGCACGCGCGCACGGCCGACTGCGTCGTCGGTGCCTACCGCTGGCACAAGTCCGGTCCGGTCGTCGGCTCGCTCGTGCTCGGGCTGTACGGCGACGACGGGCAGCTGCACCACATCGGCGTCGCGGCGAGCTTCCCGATGCCCCGGCGCAAGGCCCTCGTGGACGAGCTCGCGCCGTACCTGCTGCCGGAGGGCGACGACCACCCCTGGGCGCACGAGGGCGGCCCCGGCCCCGGCCAGGAGCAGAGCCGCTGGAACCGCGGCAAGGACATGAGCGCGGTCCTGCTGCGCCCCGAGCTCGTCGTCGAGGTCGGCTACGACGCCATGCAGGGCGACCGGCTGCGGCACACCGCGCAGTTCAAGCACTTCCGACCCGACCGCGACCCGCGCTCGTGCACGTACGCGCAGCTCGACCGGCCGGTCCGCTTCGACCTCGGCTCAGTCCTGGGGGCGTGACCGGCGGGCCAGGACCGCGCCCAGCACCGCCGCGGCCGCGCCGAGCAGCGGGAGCGCGCCCGCCCCGGTCGCGGCCAGCCCCCCGCGCGTGCCGGTCGACCCGCCCGCGGCGGCCGGTCCGGCCGGAGGCGTGCCCGGCGCACGCGGCCCCGCGGCCGGCACGGCACCGGGCAGCGCGACCGTCTCGAGCGACGGCGGCAGCGCCGAGGTGCGCGTGCCCGCGACCGGGGTCGGCGCGAGCACGGCGCCGAGGTGCGGTGCGCCGACGGGCGAGCGGAACTGGGCGAGCAGGCGCTGGTCGCTCGAGAGCACCCGCTGCGGCGTCGTCCACGCCTCGAGCACGGCGGCGTCCGCGCGCAGCTGGACGACCGCGTAGCCGTACTCCGCGCGCCAGTGGAAGTACTGCAGGTTCGGGTTCGCGGCCCGCGCCGCGGCCTCGAGCGCCAGCACGGCGGGCAGCGCCGCGACCCGGTCGACGGCGTCGTAGGTCGCGGCGTCGGTGAAGGCCGCACCGCGGCTACCGCCGGTGCGCGCGAAGTAGAGCTCCTCGGCGATGACGTCCTGCCCGCCCGGGCGGCCCATCGCGCTCGGCACGAGCTCGACGCCGACCGCGCCGAGCAGGCCGCCGCCGGTCAGCGGCTCGTAGCTCGGCAGCTGCGCGTCCTCGACGAGGTCCGAGCCGAAGAAGCCGTGGCTGTCACCGGACACGACGACGTTGTCGACGATGCCCTCGGCCCGCAGGAAGCGGCACAGCCGCGCGCGCTCGGCCGGCTGGCCGCCCCACGCGGTCGTGTAGAGCTCGCCCTGCGGGGCGTTGGGGCTCATGCCGAAGACCTCCTCGAACTGGGAGGCGAACGGCAGGTTGAAGGCCCGCAGCTGGCTGAGGTTGACCTGGTTGACGACGTAGCGGTGGACGGCGCCGCGGTCGCGGCTCGCGCGCAGCGCCCCCTCGAGCCAGGCCCACTGAACGTCGCCGAGCACCGTGGTCTCGGAGGCGAAGCGGCGCACGTCGAGCAGCACGACGTCGGCGAGGTCGCCGTAGGGCAGGACGCGGTAGTAGAAGCGGGCCGCGTCGCCGGTCGGCACGGGCACGTTGACGTCCGGCCCGGGCGACGGGGCGAAGCGCCCGCTGCCGTCGGGCAGCGGCGTGCGCGAGGCCGTCCACTCCCAGAAGACCGTGCCGGCGTCGGCGGTCGTGAAGCCGTCGGCCGGGTCGTCGTCGTGCTGGTCGGGCATGACGGCGAAGGGAGCCGACGCGTGCGCGCGCAGCAGGTTGGCGTCGGCGTAGTAGAGGGCGTAGCGGCGCCGGCACTGCGCGACGGTGGTGAAGTCGGCGTTGTCGAGGTCGGTCTCCCACTGCGCCTGGCCGGCCCAGAGGCGCGACGCCGGGTGCCCGCCGGAGGAGTCGTAGACGTGGTCGCCCGCGTGCGTGACGAGGTCGAGGTCCTCCCGGTCGGCCATCCGCCCGTAGGCGTTGAACAGGTCCTGCCACCAGGACGTGCACGACGTGTGCGCGACGACGAGCGCGTCGACCGGGTCGCCCGGGGCCGGCGCGGTGCGGGTGCGCCCGACCGGCGAGCGGTAGCCCAGCGCCGTGAAGGCGTAGTAGAGCGTCGTCGCCGACGGCAGCCGGTCGGCGTCGACCTTCACCGTCCAGTCGCGGGCCGCGGTGGTGGTGACCGCGCCGCGGCGCACGACGTCGGTGAGGGCCGGGTCGCGCGCCAGCACCCATGCGACCTGCACCGCGCGGATGCCCTGCGGGTCGGCGACCAGGGTGGCGTCCCAGCCGCGCGGGTCGGGGATCGTGACGCGCGTCCAGAGCACGACGCGGTCGGCCAGCGGGTCGCCGGACGCGACGCCGTGGCCGAACGGGAGGAGCTCCGGCGCGACCGGGTAGTCGCCCGCCACCGCCACGGCCCGGTCGTAGGCCTGCGCGGCGGCGGCCGGCCACCCCACGGCCGCGGCGGTGCCCGCGACGGCGACGGTCTTGAGCAGGGTGCGGCGGTCCACGCCCGGACCGTACGGCCGCCAGGTGGCCGGGGAGGGAACACCGGGCGACCTAGGCTCGCCTCCGTGAGCGCCTCCCTCGTCGCCAGCGGCGTCACCGTGGTCCGCGGCCCGGTGCTCGTGCTGCAGGACGTCTCGCTCACGGTCGCGCCGGGCACCCGCGTGGGCGTCGTCGGGCCGAACGGCGTGGGCAAGTCGACGCTGCTCGAGGTGCTCGCGGGCGGCCTCGCGCCCGACGCCGGCACGGTCGCGCGCTCCCCCGTCACGGCGACCGTCGGCCTGCTGCCGCAGGAGCCCGACCGCCGGCCGGGCGAGACGCTCACGGCCTTCCTCGCCCGCCGCACGGGCGTCGCGGCGGCGCAGGCCGAGCTCGACGCCGCGACGCAGGCGCTCACCGACGGCACCGCCGGGCCGGACTACGGCGAGGCGCTCGAGCGCTGGCTCGACCTCGGCGGCGCCGACCTCGAGGTGCGCGCCGAGCAGGTGCTCGCCGACCTCGGGCTCCCGCTCGACCTGCTCGACGCCGAGACCGCCACGCTGTCGGGCGGGCAGGCCGCGCGCGCGTCGCTCGCGAGCGTGCTGCTGTCGCAGTTCGACGTCTTCCTGCTCGACGAGCCGACCAACGACCTCGACTTCGCCGGCCTCGAGCGCCTCGAGCGCTTCGTGCTCGGGCTGCAGGCCGGGCTGGTCGTCGTGTCGCACGACCGCGAGTTCCTCGCGCGCACGGTCAACGCGGTGCTCGACGTCGACGGCCCGCTGCGGACGGCCCGGCTGTTCGCCGGCGGCTGGGAGGCCTACCTCGCCGAGCGCGCGCTGGCCCGGCAGCACGCCCGCGACGTGTACGAGCAGTACGAGGACAAGCGCAGCGGGCTGGTGGAGCAGGCGCAGCGCCAGCGCGAGCAGAGCGTGCGCGGGGCGCTGCGCGCCAAGCGCAAGGTGCCCGACAACGACCGCTCCGTGCGCGCGCACAAGATCGAGGCGGCGACGCACGCCGCCGGGCGGGTCAAGACCATCGAGAGCCAGCTCGACCGCCTCGACGAGGTGGCCGAGCCGCGCAAGGAGTGGCAGCTGCAGCTGGAGATCGCGGCCGCGCCCCGCTCCGGCGAGGTCGTCGCGCAGCTCCGCGACGCCGTGGTCGACCACGGGGCGGCCTTCACCTTCGGCCCGGTGACGCTGCAGGTGGCGCGCGGCGACCGCGTGGCGGTCGTGGGCCCCAACGGCGGCGGCAAGACGACCCTGCTGCAGGTGCTGCTGGGCCGGGTGGCGCTCACGTCGGGCACGCGCACGTGGGGCTCGTCGGTGCGGCTCGGCGAGGTCGACCAGGCGCGCACCCGGTTCACCGGCCCGCGCACCGTCGTCGAGGTCGTCGAGGAGGCCACCGGCTGGGCGGCCTCGGAGTGCCGCACGCTGCTCGCGAAGTTCGGGCTCAAGGCCGACCACACCGCGCGCCCCGCCGCCTCGCTCTCGCCCGGCGAGCGCACGCGCGCCTCGCTCGCGCTGCTGCAGGCGACCGGCGTCAACCTGCTCGTGCTCGACGAGCCGACCAACCACCTCGACGTGCCCGCCATCGAGCAGCTCGAGCAGGCCCTCGCGTCCTACGAGGGCACCCTGCTGCTCGTCACGCACGACCGGCGGCTGCTGCAGGCGGTGCGCACGACGCGCACGCTGCGCGTCGAGGGCGGCCGGGTGCACGAGCGGTGAGGCAGCTGCTGCGCTTCGCCCGCGTCGAGGCGGTGTGCTGCCTGTTCGCCGTGCTGTTCTTCGTCGGCCTGTCGCTGTCGCGGGTCGCTCCCCTGCCCGGCTGGCTCTCGCCGTACGACGCGCTGCTCGTGTGGTGCCTCGGCGTGACGGCGGTGCTGTGGCGCACCGGCTGGGAGACGACGCGCGAGGTCGGCGTCATCGCGGCCTTCCACGTCGTCGGCCTCGCGCTCGAGCTGTTCAAGGTGCGGCAGGGCTCGTGGGACTACCCCGGCGAGGGCGTGCTCGAGGTGGGCGGCGTGCCGCTCTACAGCGGCTTCATGTACGCCGCGGTCGGGTCGTACGTCTGCCAGGCCTGGCGCCGCATGGACCTGCGCATCACCGGCTTCCGCTTCCGCAGCACGGCGCTCGTCGCCGCGCTCGTCTACGTCAACTTCTTCACCCACCACACCGCGCTGCCGGACCTGCGCGTGCCGCTCGCCCTCGCGCTGCTCGCCGTCACCGCCGGCACGTCGGTCTGGTTCACCGTCGGCGCGGAGCGCTACCGCATGCCGCTCGCGCAGTCGTTCGTGCTCATCGGCGCCTTCCTGTGGCTCGCCGAGAACGCCGCGACGCTGCTCGGCGCCTGGCGCTACCCCGACCAGGCGTCGGTGTGGACGCTGGTGCACCCCGGCAAGCTCGGCGCGTGGTCGCTGCTCGTCGTCGTGAGCATCGTGCTCGTGGCGAGCGTCAAGGCCACGGAGGGACGGCTGTACGGCCACCCGACCGACCGCCCGTCGGTGCTCGGCCGGCGGCCGGCGGGGCTGCTGCTGTCGCGGGCCGAGGCCAGCCCCCCGTGCGCGCCCGAGCCCGCGCGGTTGAGATAGTGCCGCGGTGACCGACCAGGCCCCGCTCGACCGGCTCGTGGAGCTGCTCGACCTCGAGCGCATCGAGGTCGACATCTTCCGCGGCCGCCAGCCGGGCACGAGCGTGCAGCGGGTCTTCGGCGGCCAGGTGGCCGCGCAGGCGCTCGTCGCCGCCGGCCGCACCGTGCCGGACGACCGGCCCGTGCACAGCCTGCACGCCTACTTCCTGCGCCCCGGCGACCCGACGATCCCGATCGTCTACGAGGTCGACCGCATCCGCGACGGCCGGTCGTTCACGACCCGCCGCGTCGTCGCGGTGCAGCACGGGCGCGCGATCTTCAACCTGCAGGCGTCGTTCGCCGTGGTCGAGGACGGCCTGCGCCACGAGGCGCCCGCGCCGCAGGCGCCGCCGCCGGACGGCCTGCTCAGCCGCGACGAGGTGGTGGCCCGCCGGCGCGAGGCGGGCGAGCGCGAGCCCGACGGCTTCCCGGTCGAGATCCGCTTCGTCGACGAGCCGGCCGGCCCGGGCGCGACGACCGACCGGCAGCCGAGCACCCGCGTCTGGATGCGCACCCGCGGCACCCTGCCCGACGACCCGCTGCTGCACGTCTGCGCGGTGACGTTCGCCAGCGACGCGACGCTGCTCGGCGTGACGCTGCGACCGCACGACCTGTGGTTCGGCAGCGGCGTGCAGATGGCCTCGCTCGACCACGCCATGTGGTTCCACCGGCCGTTCCGCGCCGACGATTGGTTCCTCTACGCGCAGGACTCGCCGTGGGCCGGTGGCGCCCGCGGCCTGGCCAAGGGCGCGATCTACACGCACGACGGGCACCGCGCGGTGTCCGTCGTCCAGGAGGGGCTCATCCGGGTCCCCCGTCCGGAGTCGAAGGAGACCTAGGTGCCCACGAACGGCGAGAACGCGTACGAGCTCTACCAGGCGGCGATCGGCGAGACGCAGGGCAGCGGCGAGTGGTTCACCGTCGACCAGGCGCGCATCAACGCCTTCGCCGACGTCACCGAGGACCACCAGTTCATCCACGTCGACCCCGAGCTGTCGGCGCAGGTGTCGCCGTTCGGCACGACGATCGCGCACGGCTTCCTCACGCTGTCCCTGCTCACGCCGCTCATCTCCTCGATCCCGACGCCGCCCGAGCGGCTCACCGGCATCGCCATGGGCCTGAACTACGGCTTCGACAAGGTGCGCTTCATCAACCCGGTCAAGGTCGACTCGCGGATCCGCGCGACCTCGGTGCTCGCGGGCGTCGAGAAGCGCGACCCCAACACGCTGCAGGTCACCCAGACCGTCACCGTCGAGATCGAGGGCGAGGCGAAGCCGGCCCTCGTCGCCGACTGGGTGACGCGCTACATGTACAGCTGATCCGGACGTCCCCGGACGACCCGGACACGCGCCGTCCGCGGCCGTCCGCGCCCGCCTACGCTGTCGCGACGGCCCGCGCGGCGGCCGCTCGCGGCGCGGGAGGACGGGCGTGGACGGCACGGCGGAGCAGGCCCCCGAGGAGCTCTTGGCGACGGCGCTGGAGGACCTCGGCGTCGCCGTGTGCATCTCCGACGCGCGCCTGCCCGACCTGCCGCTCGTCTGGGTCAACCGGGCCTTCACGGCGACGACCGGCTACGCCGCGGACGACGTGCTCGGGCGCAACTGCCGCTTCCTGCAGGACGGCCTGCCGCCGCAGCCGCAGGTCGACGAGGTGCGCGCGGCCCTGGCCGCCGAGCAGCCGGTCGTCGTCGTCATGGCCAACCGCCGCGCCGACGGCGTGGTGTTCCAGAACGAGCTGACGCTGACGCCGCTGCACGACGACGCCGGCACGCTCACGCACTACCTGGCGCTGCAGCGCGACGTCACCGCGCAGGTGCGCGCCGAGGCCGAGCAGGCCGACCTGGCCCGCACGCTGCAGAGCGGGCTCGTGCCGCCGAAGCTCCCGGACGTGCCGGGCCTCGACGTCGCGGTGCGCTACGAGCCCGGCTCGCGCACCGCCGACGGCGGCGCCGTGAGCGGCGACTTCTACGACCTGTACGCCACGAGCGGCGCGGTCGGCGCGGCCGCGACCTGGAACGCGGCCATCGGCGACGTCGCCGGGCGGGGGCCGGGCGCGGCGGCGTACACCGCCACGGTGCGCAACCTGCTCAAGGGGCTGGGCCTCGGGCAGGGCAGCCCGTCGCGCGCGCTGCGCCTGCTCAACAGCGCGCTGCACGACGAGCTCGGCGACCGCTTCGTCACCGTGGCGCTCGCGCAGCTGCAGGTGCGCAGCGACCGCGTGCGCGCCACGGTCGCCCTCGGCGGACACCCGCAGCCGGTCGCGGTGCGCGACGGCGAGGCCGCGCTCGTCGGCGAGCCGGGCACCCTCATCGGCCTGCTGCCCGAGGCGGTCGCGACCGACGTCGTCGTGCCGCTGCAGCAGGGCGACGCGCTGCTGCTCTACACCGACGGGCTCACCGAGGCCGGGCCGGCGGGCGACCAGTTCGGCGAGGACCGGCTGCTCGAGGTCGCCGCCGGCGCGGCCGGGGGCAGCGCTGCCGCGACCGCGGACGCGGTGCTCGACGCGGTGCGCCAGCACGACAGCGGCGTCGAGGACGACGCCGCGCTGCTCGTGCTGCGGGTGGACGACCGCCGGGCCTGACGCCGCACGCCGTCCGGTGTGCGCCGGGTCACACGGGTACGGGAGGGTGTGACCTCCGGCGGCGCGGACGCGCCGCCCCGGCGAAGGGCCGTCCGTGCGCCAGCTGACCCCGCTCGACGTCCAGTTCCTCGGTCTGGAGAACGCCCGCAACCACGGCCACGTCGCCGGGCTCGCCGTCTACGACCCCTCGACCGCGCCCGGCGGCATGACGCTCGAGACGGTGCAGGCGCACGTCGCGCGGCGCCTCGGGCTCGTCCCGCCGTTCCGCTGGCGCCTCGTGCAGGTGCCGCTCGGGCTGGGCCTGCCGTACTGGGTCGACGACCCCGACTTCGACCTCGAGTACCACGTGCGCGAGGTGGCGCTGCCCGCCCCGGGCGACGACGCCCAGCTCGCGCAGCAGGTGGCCCGGCTGCACGCGCGGCCGCTCGACCGGGCGCACCCGCTGTGGGAGCTCTACGTCATCAGCGGCCTGTCCGGCGGCCGCGTCGCGCTGTTCACCAAGGTGCACCACGCCGCGGTCGACGGCATGAGCGGCGCCGAGATCCTCACCGCGCTGCTCGACCTGTCGCCCGAGGGCCGCGACCTCGAGGAGGCCGCGCCGCCGGTCGCCGGCGGTCTGCCGAGCACCCTCGGCATGCTGCGGCGCGGCGTCCTGGGCGTCCCGCGCTACCCGCTGCGCGTGCTGCGCGTGCTGCCCCGCACGCTGGCCCACCTCGACGGCAACCCGGTGGCCCGCACGATCCCCGGCACCGGCCTGGTCGCGAGCGCCGCCCGCACCGTGATGCGCACCGGCAGCGGCGACGGCGGCGTGCTGGAGATGCCGAGCGCCAAGGCCGAGCGCACGGTCTTCAACGAGCTGCTCACCCCGCACCGCCGGGTGTCGTTCGCCTCGCTGTCGCTCGCCGAGGTCAAGGAGGTCAAGAACGCCTTCGGCGTGACGGTCAACGACGTCGTCGTGACGCTCTGCGCCGCCGCGCTGCGCGAGGTGCTGCAGGCGCAGGGGCAGCTGCCCGAGCGCGACCTCGTCGCGATGGTGCCGCTGTCGGTGCGCACGCCCGAGCAGGCCGGCACGTACGGCAACCGCGTCTCGGCGATGGTCGTGCCGGTGCCGACGTCGCTGGCCGACCCGGTGGCGCGGCTCGAGCGCGCGCACGAGGTGCTCGACAGCGCCAAGCAGCGCCACCGCGCGATGCCGGCCGACGTCATGGTCGACACCGCCGCGCTGCTGCCCAGCGCCTTCGTCGGCCGCGCGTCGCGGCTGGCCACGCGGCTCATGACGCAGCTGCCGCTCGAGCCCGTCTTCAACATCATCATCTCGAACGTGCCCGGCCCGCCGTTCCCGCTGTGGTTCGACGGCGCCCGGCTGCTCGCGCACTACCCGGTGAGCGCCATCAACGACCTGGCCGGCCTCAACATCACCGTGCTGAGCTACCTCGACAGCATCGACGTCGGCGTCGTCGCCGACCGCGCGCAGCTGCCCGACGCGTGGCCGGTCGTCGAGGCGATGCAGCGCGGCCTGGCCGACCTGCTCGAGGCGGCGCGGGAGCGCGCGGCGGGCTGAGGTGCGCGTCGCGCGCGGCCCGGCGGGGCAGGCCACCGGCATGGCTGACCTGACCTCCCGCGCCCGGACCCTGCTCGACCTGCACACCGCTCCGGAGGTGCTCGCCCTCGTCAACGTCTGGGACGTCGTCTCCGCCCGCGTGGTGGCCGGCGTCGAGGGCGTCACCGCGCTCGCCACCGCGAGCCACTCGATCGCCGCGACCTTCGGCTACGAGGACGGCGAGAACATCCCGCTCGCGCTGCACCTGTCGATGGTCGAGCGCATCACCGGCGCCGTCGACCTGCCGGTGTCGATGGACTTCGAGGGCGGCTACGGCGACGCCGGCGAGACCGCCCGCCGGGCCATCGCTGCGGGCGTCGTCGGAGGCAACCTCGAGGACCAGCTCAGGCCCCTCGACGAGGCCGTCGCCGCCGTCGAGGCCGTGCTCGCCGCGGGCCGCGACGCGGGCATCGACTTCGTGCTCAACGCCCGCACCGACGTCTTCGTCAAGGCCGCGCAAGGCGCCGACCGCGACGAGCTGCTCGCCGAGGCCGCCCGCCGCGGGCGGGCCTTCCTCGAGGCCGGGGCGCCGGTCGTCTTCGTGCCCGGCGTCGTCGCGCGCGAGGAGGTCGAGGCGCTCGTCGGCGAGCTCGGCCCCCGCCGGCTCAGCGTCATCTCGGTGCCCGGCGCGTCGCTGCCGGTGCGCGATCTGCAGGAGCTCGGCGTCGCGCGGGTGTCGACGGGCCCGTTCACGCAGCGCGTCGCGCTCACCGCGCTGCAGGACGCGGCTGTCGCGATCGTCGGCGGCGGCACCCTCCCCGAGGGCACCCGCCCCCTCAACTGAGCGGCACCTCCGGCGGTGGTCGCGGGGCGCCGAGCGCCTCAGCGGCGGGCGGCGGCCAGCAGGGCGCCGGCCACGAGCAGCACGCCGCCGGCGGTCGTGACCCAGACGCCCGCACCGACCGCCGGCAGCACGTCGGCGAGCAGCCCCGCCGGCAGCGCCTCGGCCTCGGGGGTGCGGCGCACGAAGCCCGCGGCGTCGAGGACGTCGCCGCGCGCGCCCTGC
>CANKBT010000006.1 GCA_947479995.1 Frankiaceae bacterium
AACAGGTCGCGGACGCGGCTGGCGCCGACGCCGACGAACATCTCGACGAAGTCCGAGCCGGAGATCGAGTAGAACGGCACGCCCGCCTCGCCGGCGACGGCGCGCGCGAGCAGCGTCTTGCCGGTGCCGGGCGGGCCGTACAGCAGGACGCCCTTGGGGATCTTGGCGCCGATGGCCTGGAACTTGGCCGGGCTCTCCAGGAACTCCTTGATCTCGTGGAGCTCCTCGATGGCCTCGTCGGCCCCGGCGACGTCGGCGAACGTCGTCTTCGGGGTGTCCTTGGAGACCAGCTTGGCCTTGCTCTTGCCGAACTGCATGACGCGGCTGCCGCCGCCCTGCGCCTGGTTCATGAAGAAGAACAGCAGGCCCAGGATGATGACGAACGGCAGGAAGCTGATGAGCAGCGAGACGAGCAGGCTCTGCTCGTTGACCTCGACGTCGTAGCGGACGTCCTGCGCGTCGAGCGCGGCGATGACGTCGTCGACCTGGTCGGTCGCGTAGTGGGCCTCGATGCGCTTGCCGTCCTGCAGCTCGACGCGGACGCGCTGCTCGCGGTCCTGCACGAGCGCCGGGTCGGCGTCGGTGGCCTCGACGTTGCCGGCCTCGATCTCCTGCAGCACCTGCGCGGTGGTCTTGCTGTCGTAGTCGTCGCCGCCGGCGACGAGGTTGGAGACGGCCAGCACCACGAGCAGCGCGAGCAGGACGTAGGCGAAGGGGCCGCGGAACAGGCGCTTGACGTTCATCGGTGAAGGGCCGGAGCCCCGTCCCTCCTGTGGTACGGGTGAGCGCCGAGACTATCCCGGCACCTGGGACAACGGGAGGGCGAGAGCCGGTGTTCCGGGGTCAGGCGGGCGTCACGCGGGGGGCGGCGCCTGCTGCGCGGCGGCGGTGAGCAGGCCCACGAAGGGCAGGTCGCGGTGGCGCTCGGCGTGGTCGAGCCCGTAGCCGACGACGAACTCGTTCGGGATGTCGAAGCCGATGTAGCGCACGTCGACCTCGGCCTTCGCGGCGTCGGGCTTGCGCAGCAGCGCGCACACCTCGACCGAGGCCGGCCCGCGGCTGCGCAGGTTGCGCAGCAGCCACGACAGCGTCAGGCCGGAGTCGATGATGTCCTCGACGACGAGCACGTGGCGGCCCTGGATGTCGCGGTCGAGGTCCTTGAGGATCCGCACGACGCCGCTGGACGACGTGCCCGAGCCGTACGACGACACGGCCATGAACTCCATGCTCACGGGCGTCTTGAGCGCGCGGGCGAGGTCGGCCATGACCATGACGGCGCCCTTGAGCACGCCGACGAGCAGCAGCTCGCGCCCGGCGTAGTCGGCGTCGACCACGCGGGCCAGCTCGGCCACCTTGACCCGGATCTGGGTCTCGGAGAGCAGCACCCGCTCGACCTGCCCCTGCAGGTGGGCAGGCACCTCGGCGGAGTCGTCGGCGGCGGCGTCGGCCGGGTCGTCGACCGGCCCCCCGGTGGACACGTCGACGGTCGTGGGGGTCACGACGGCGAGGCTAGACGGCGGCCCTCGCGCACGACCAGCACGCCCCCCGGCAGGGCGGTCGCCCCCTGGCCGCGCCAGTCCTCCACGAGCGCGCGCAGGGCCGCCAGGTGGCGGGAGGCCACGGCCGCTCCGCAGCGCTCCTCGGCCCAGGTCTTGAGCACGCGGGCGCGCACCGCGGCCGGCAGGGCGGCGAGCGCGTCGACGTCGAGGCCGTCGCCCGCCTCGCACCCCGGGCGGGCCCGCGCCGCGAGCGCGTCGAGGGCGTCGGCGTCCTCGCGCAGCTGCGCCGCGCTGCGCGCCAGCGCCGCGGCGACCCCCGGCCCGAGCGCGGCCTCGAGGGCGGGCAGCCCCGCCGTCCGCACGCGCACCCGGGCGTACGCCGCGGAGGCGTTGTGCGGGTCGTCCCACGGCGCGAGCCCGGCCTCGTCGCAGGCGGCGCGCACCACCGCGCGGTCGAGGTCGAGCAGCGGGCGGCGGAACGGCCCGCGGACGGCCGGCATGCCGGCGAGCGCCCGGGCGCCGGCGCCGCGGCCGAGCCCCAGCAGCACGGTCTCGGCCTGGTCGTCGCGGGTGTGGCCGAGCAGGACCGTCGCGCCCGTCGCCGCGAGGGCGGCGAGCCGGGCCTCGCGGGCGGGGCCCTCGCCGGCGCCCGCGACGCCCACCGGCACGACGCGGGCGGGCAGCCCCAGGCCGCGGCACTGCGCGGCCGCGCGGTCGGCCACCGCGCCGGAGCCGGGCTGCAGGCCGTGGTCGACGACGACCGCGCCGCTGCCCGGGCGCACCGCGGCCAGGCCGGCGGCCAGCGCCAGGCTGTCCGCGCCGCCGGAGACGGCCGCGACGACCGGCGCGCCGGCGTCGAGGTCGGCCAGCGCGCGCCGCACGGCGGCCCGCACCGCCGCGGTGGCCGCCGGCGGACCGGTCACGGGGCCGTGCGGTCGACCCAGCGCTGCGGGGCGCGGACCTCCTCGCGGGTGGGCAGCGCCGCCGGCGACTCCCACACGCGGTTGAAGCCGGCCATGCCGAGCGCGCCGACCGCGTGGTCGACGAAGGCCTTGCCCTCGGCGTACTGCAGCGCCTTGAGGTCCATGCCGAGCACGCGCCGCAGCAGCCGGTCCAGCGGCGAGCCGCGGTGCGCGCGCCGCTGCTGGAAGCGCCGCCGGATCTCGCGGACGGACGGGACGACGGCCGGGCCGACGCCGTCCATGACGTGCTCGGCGTGGCCCTCGAGCAGCGACATGAGCGCGGTGACGCGGTCGAGCACGACCCGCTGCTCGTCGGACTGCACGAGCTCGACGAGCGAGCGCTTCTCGGCGAGCCCCTCGCGCACGCGCGACACGAGCGCGACCGGGTCGTCGAGGCGGGTGGCGGTGAGCAGGGCCTCGACCTCGCCCCGGACGTGGTCGTGCAGCCACGGCACGGCCGTGAACTGGGTGCGGTGCGTGACCTCGTGCAGCGCCACCCAGAGCCGGAAGTCCGACGGGTCGACGCCGAGGCGGCGCTCGGTCTCGACGATGTTGGGGGCGACGAGCGTGAGCCGGCCGGTGGCGTGCTCCGGCGGCAGGAAGACCTCGTACTGCCCGAGCACCCGGCTCGACAGCCACGCCAGCACGGCGCCCATCTGCACGCCGGTGACGCGGCGGGTGACGGCGGTGGCCGCGGCGTTCGGGCGCTTGCCGTCGAGCAGCCGCTCGGTGAGGGGCTCGAGGACGGCGCGGAAGCCGTCGACGTTGCCCTCGGCCCAGCCCGGGCGGTCGACGACGGTCGCCGGGCCGGGCGGCACGGGCGGCACCAGCCCGGTCACCGCCCGCACGTGCTCCTCGGCCTGCACGGTGACGTCGCGGAGCTCCTGCACCGCGTCGGCGGCCTCGGCGAGCGTGAGCTGCGGGCCGGCCGGGGCCAGCCGCCGGGCGGTGCGGACGGCGAGCGCGTAGTCCACCGGCGCCGGGGTCGAGGTCACCCGACGACCGTACGTGGGGCCCGCGCGGGTCAGCGGCAGCCGCAGGAGGCGAGCGCGGTGGCCAGCCGGTCGAGCGCGCCCTCGGCGGCCCGGTTGGCGCCGAGCGGCACCGCGTCGGCGGTGAGGTCGAAGGCGAGCAGCCGCCCGTCCGCCGTGCGCAGCAGGCCGGCGAGGGCGCTCACGCCGTTGAGGGTGCCGGTCTTGCCGCGCACGACGCCCGCCGCGGGCGCCGTCAGCGGGTCGTCGTAGCGCTCGGCGAGGGTGCCGTCGAAGCCGGCGACCGGCAGGCCGGCGAGCACGGGGGCGTACTGCCCGGGGTCGCCGGCCACCTCGGCGAGCAGCCGGGCGAGGGCGACCGGCTGCAGCCGGCTCTCGCGCGACAGCCCGCTCCCGTCCCGGAGCGCGAAGCCGCCGCCCGGCACCACCTCGGCCAGCGCCTGGCCGACGGCGGCCTCGGCGCCGGCGAAGGTCGGCGCCTGCCCGCGCGCGACGGCGACCTGGCGCGCCAGCGACTCGCCGACGTCGTTGTCGCTGCGGGTGAGCAGCACCTCGACCTGCTGCGCCACGGTCGGGCCGGTGACCCGGGCCAGCTCGGCGGCGCCGGGCGGGGCGGTGCCGCGGGCGACCGGGGCCGCCGGGGCGCCGAGGCGCTCGGCGAGCAGCTGCCCGGCCCGCAGCGCCGTGTCGGCGGCGCGCGGCGCGCGGCCCACCGGCGGGCGTCCGGCGTCGACGGCGAGCGCGCTCACCGGCGCGACGTCGCCGCCGGTGACGTAGCCCGGCGTCCACCCGGGGCCGGTCGCCGGCCCGCTCCAGGCGGTGTCGTCGACGAGCACCCGGGTGAGCGGCGCGGCGCCGAGCGCCGCCCGGGCGGCGGCCGCGAGGGCGTCGAGGGTGGCCCGCTCGGGGTAGCCGGCCGGGTCGCCGGCGGTGCGGGCCAGCGTCGCGTCGCCGGCGCCCACGAGCACGACCTCGCCGGGGGCGGCGCCGGCCAGCACGCGCGTGACCGGCCGGGCGAGGGGGTCGAGCGCGTGCAGCGCCGCCACCGCCGTCGCGATCTTGGCGGTGGAGGCGGGCGTGACGGGCGTCGCGCCGCGCCGGTCGAGCAGCACCTCGCCGGTGCGCACGTCGACCACGGCGGCGGCCACCTGCCCGCCGAGCGCGGGGTCGGCGAGGGCGGCGGCGACCACCGCGTCCAGGCCGGCCGCCGACGGCACGGGGGCGTCGGCGGCCGCGGGCAGCAGCGGGGCGCGCGACGGCACCGGGTCGGGCTGCGGGGCCGCCACCGCGGGCGGCGCGTCGTCGCGCTGCTGCAGCACCGCCGCCGCCGTCCCCGCGCCGCCGACCAGCACGACGGCCGCCAGCAGCAGCCGGAGCGGGGTCGCGCGCAGGCTCGTCACACCCGGCATCACACCAGCCCCCGCTCGGCGGCGCGGCGCGGTGCGCGAGACTGGCGCCCCCGACACCAGCGCGACGAGGAGAAGAGCACCCCGTGGAGTTCGACGTCACCATCGAGATCCCCAAGGGGCAGCGCAACAAGTACGAGATGGACCACCACACCGGGCGGATCCGCCTCGACCGGCGCCTGTTCACCTCGACGAGCTACCCCGCCGACTACGGCTTCGTGGAGGACACCCTCGGCGGCGACGGCGACCCGCTCGACGCCCTGGTGCTGCTCGACGAGCCGACGTTCCCGGGCTGCCTCATCCGCGTGCGCGCCGTCGGCATGTTCCGCATGACCGACGAGGCGGGGCCCGACGAGAAGCTGCTGTGCGTGGTCGCCGGCGACCCGCGCCACGAGCACCTGCGCGACATCGGCGACATCAGCGACTTCGACCGCCTCGAGATCCAGCACTTCTTCGAGGTCTACAAGGACCTCGAGCCCGGCAAGAGCGTCGAGGGCGCCGACTGGGTCGGCCGCGAGGAGGCCGAGGCCGAGGTCGTGCGCTCCCGCGAGCGCTACGAGGCCGACCCGCACGCCGTCGACCACTCCGGCGACCCGGCGCACAAGCACGAGCCCGCGCCGTCGGCCGAGCAGGTCAGCGACGAGCTGCGCTGACCGCGCCGACCCCTGCGGTCAGAGGACGGCGTCGCCGTACATCTCGCCGAGCGGGTCGCGGATGAGCTCGAGGCGCGCGCCGTCGGGGTCGCGGAAGTAGAGCGAGGCGCCGCTGTGCAGGGCGTAGTCGACCCCGGCGGCGTCGAGCTTGCCGCGCAGGTGCTCCCAGCGGTCCGGCGCGACGCTGATCGCGACGTGGTGCAGCCCGCCGAGCACCTCGGCGTACGGCGCGAGGTCCAGGCCCGGGAAGTCGAAGAAGGCCAGCAGGTTCTCGTGCCCGAGGTCGAAGAAGAAGTGCGTCGAGCCCGGGTAGTCGCGGTTGTCGACGACCTCGGTGAGCGGCAGCTCGAGCAGGTCCTGGTAGAAGCGCACGGTCCGCTCGACGTCGCTGCTGACGAGCGCGGTGTGGTGCAGGCCGCGGGCCGACGAGGCGGGCCGCTCCCCCGCCGGGCGCAGGTGCTCGGCGCGCACCCGCTCGCGGGCCGCCGTCAGCGCGGCGAGGTCGGGCGCGTCCGGCAGGCTCATGGCGTGACCGTACGTGCCTGAGCTCGGCGACGTCGTCCTGCTGTGCCTGGCGGCGCTGCTGGCCGGCGCCCTCGACGCGGTCGTCGGCGGCGGCGGCCTCGTGCAGCTGCCGGCGCTGCTGCTCGTGCTGCCGCAGGTGCCGGTCGTCAGCCTGCTCGGCACCAACAAGCTGGCGTCGGTCGTCGGCACCGGCTCCGCGGCCGTGACGTACTCCCGCCGCGTGGAGGTCGACCGGGCCACCGCGGTGCCGATGGTGCTCGCCGCCTTCGCGGGCTCGGCCCTCGGCGCGCTCGTCGCCGCGTCGGTGCCGTCGTCGGCGCTGCGGCCGGTGGTGCTCGTCGCGCTCGTGGTCGTGCTCGTGGTGACGCTGCGGCAGCCCGCGCTCGGCGAGGTCGAGCGGCTGCGGCTGGCCCCGCGGGCGCAGCGCGGGGTCGCCGTCGTCGGCGGCGCGCTCATCGGCTTCTACGACGGCGCCGTCGGCCCGGGCACCGGCACCTTCCTCGTCTTCCTGCTGGTCAGCGCGGTCGGCCTGTCCTTCCTGCACGCCAGCGCGACGGCCAAGGCGGCCAACACCGCGACCAACCTGGCCGCGCTGGCGCTGTTCGCCGCGGCGGGGCACGTGCTGTGGGGCCTCGGCGCGCTCATGGCGCTGGCGAACCTCGCGGGCAGCCAGGTCGGCGCCCGGCTCGCGGTGCGCCGGGGCAGCGCCTGGGTGCGCCGGGTGTTCCTCGTGGTCGTCACGGCCCTCGTGGCGCGGCTGGCCGTCGACGTCCTCGGCTGACGCCCGCCCCCCCCCCGGACGGGTGGCGCTGGGCCGTCCGGGGGTGCGCCTCCTGCTCCGGTTGGCCCCCCGCCTGGACGGTGTTAGCGTCCGCCCCGGTCAAGCAGCCGGCCGCCCCGTGCGAGCACGCCCGCTGCACGGGCCACCTCCGCGGGAGGACCGATGACCACGACCCCGTCCGTCGACGGGCGCGCCGCCCTCGACCGCGAGCTCGGCCGCACGCAGCGCCAGCTCGCCGCCCTCGACCGCTGGCACCAGGCGCGCCGCGCCGCCGAGCGCGCCGCGCAGGTCCGCGAGGTGTCGCGCGAGCAGCGCATGGACCTCGCGCGCCGCCTCGACGTGATCCGCGCGGAGCACGCCGCGATCGTCGGGCGCTCCGACGCCGCCCTGCGCGCGAGCGCCGAGGTCGCCGGCCGCGCCGACCGGCCGAGCGTCGTGCTCGCCCACCGCAGCCCGTGGACGCTCGACCGGCTCACCGCCGGCCTCGCCGACCTGGGGGTCGACGTCGTCGGCCGCGTCAGCGACGGCGCGGAGGCGGTGGGCGCGGCCGTGACCGAGCAGCCCGACCTGGTGCTCGTCGAGTCCGTGCTGCCGCGGCTGTCGGGCCTCGACGTCATCCGCGAGGTGCGCGCGTACTGCCCGTCGACGCTGGTCGCCGCGCAGGTCGACTCCGACGAGGCCGTCGGGGCGGCGCTCGACGCGGGCGCGCGCGCGGCGTACGCCCGCAAGGTGCCGCCGGCCGAGCTGGCGCAGGCGCTGCACCACCTCGTCACGTCCGCGGCGTGACGGCACCGCGGCGAGGCGCCCGTGCGCGGCGCAGGACTCGCCCGGGGCCGGGCTGACGGCCGCGGCCCCCGCCGCCCGGGGCCGGTCGCGGCCGTCCGGGCTGCGGGTCAGGCGCCCCGCGCCGCGCTGTCGACGAGCGCCGCGGCGACCTCGCGCAGCTTGCGGTTGGACTGCTGCGACAGGCGGGTGAGCAGGGCGAAGGCGTCGTCCGGCGCGATCTGCTGCTGGGCGACGAGGACGCCCTTGGCCTGCTCGATGACGGCCCGGCTCACCAGGGCGTCGCGCATCTGCGCCGCCAGCTCCACCGAGCTGTAGTAGGCCGTGGCGGCCTGCACGGCCAGCGACGCGTGGGCCGCGAGCAGCTCGCCGGCGGCGACCTCCTCGGAGCCGAAGGCCGCGGGCTGGCGGCTGTAGAGGTTGAGCGCGCCGACCGTGCGGCCGTCCGCGGTCAGCGGCAGCGACAGCGCGCTGCGCGCCCCCTGGGCCGCCGCCCGCGGCCCGTAGGAGGGGAAGCGGCTGTCGTCGGTGAAGTCGCGCACGCGCTGGATCGAGCCCTCGCGCATGCAGTCGAGGCAGGGGCCCTCCTGCTCGGAGAACTGCAGCTCGTCGAGCTCGCGCGACCACGCGTCGCTCGTGGCGGGCGCCTCGGGCCGGCCGGCCATGCGCATCGTCAGGCTGCAGGCGTCGCAGCCGGGCACGACCTCGACGGCCACGAGCGTGACGCGCGTGAGCGCGGACGGCAGGTCGTCGGCGCCCAGCACGACGCCGGCCAGCTGCGCGAGCGCCAGCGCGGCGTCGGACGAGACCACGTCGCGCCCTCCAGGGGGTCGTGCGCGCCCGTGGGCACGGGTGCGGGGTGGAGCCGCCTGTCGGAATCGAACCGACGACAACCTCATTACGAGTGAGGTGCTCTGCCGACTGAGCTAAGGCGGCCTGGTGCGGGTGGTGCCGCGGAGCAGTCTAGGGGGTCACGCGTCGCGCAGCGCGAGGGCGAGGGCCTCGACGGCGAGCAGGGGCGCGACGTTGGCGTCGACGGCCGCGCGGCAGGCCAGCACGGCGTCGAGGCGGCGCAGCGTCGCCTCCGCCGTGGTGGCGCGGGCGATGACCGCGGCCTGCTCGCCGAGGTCGCCGTGCACCAGGTCGCTGGCGGTGCCGAGCTGCACGACGAGCACGTCGCGGTAGAAGGCGGCCAGGTCGACGAGCGCCCGGTCGAGCGCGTCGCGGGAGGTGCGGGTGCCGCGCGACCGCTGCCGCTTCTCGAGCTCCTTGAGCGCGCCGGCGCCCCCGCGCACCGAGCCGGTGACGCCCTTGCCGGTGGCGCCGGCGCCGAGCGCGGTCTCCAGGGAGGAGCGCTCGACGGCGTCGCGCGCGCCGGTGCGGCGGTCGGACTCCTCCTTGGCGGCGTCGACGAGGTCCTTGGCGGCGGCGAGCGCGGTCGCCACGGTGCCGAGCGAGCGCGGCAGCGCCAGCACGTCGCGGCGCTCGCGGCGGGCCTCCTCGTCGGTGGCGAGCCGGCGCGCGCGGCCGACGTGGCCCTGGGAGGCGCGTGCGGCGAACGCCGCCATCGCCGGGTCGACGCCGTCGCGGCGCACGAGCACCTCGGCCACCTCCGCCCCCGACGGCGTGACCAGGCCGACCAGCCGGCAGCGCGAGCGGATGGTCGGCAGCAGGTCCTCGCTCGACGGCGCGCAGATGAGCAGCACGCTGTGCTCCGGCGGCTCCTCCACGGTCTTGAGCACGGCGTTGTTGGCCTGCTCGGTCATGCGGTCGGCGTCCTCGATGAGGGTCACCTGCCAGCGCCCGCGCAGCGGCCGCCGCGAGGCCCGCGTGATGATCTCGCGCGCCTCCTCGACGCCGAGGGACAGGCCCTCGGGCACGACCTGCGCGACGTCCGGGTGGGTGCCGACGAGCACCTGGTGGCACGCCTCGCAGTGGCCGCAGCCGGCCGGGCCCGCGAGGTCGAGGCACTGCAGGGCGGCGGCGAAGGCGCGCGCCGCCAGCGACCGGCCGGAGCCGGGCGGGCCGGTGAACAGCCACGCGTGCGTCATCGCCCCGCGGGCCGTCGAGCCCTCGAGCACGGCGCGCGCGTCGGCCGCGGCCTCGCCGAGCTGCGCCACCGCCCGGCCCTGCCCGACCAGGTCCTCCCAGACGCTCACGCGGGCACCGCGGCCCGGGCGGCCGGCAGCAGCGGCAGCAGCCGGGCCCGCGCCTGCGCCGCCACCTCGTCGGGGGCGGTCGCGGCGTCGACGACGAGGTAGCGCTCGGGCGCGGCGGCGGCCAGGCCGAGGAAGCCCTCGCGCACGCGCTCGTGGAACGCGAGCGCCTCGCCCTCGATGCGGTCGGGGGCGCCGACGTCGCGCGCCCGGCGCAGGCCGACCGCCGGGTCGACGTCGAGCAGCAGCACCAGGTCGGGGCGCACGCCCTGCGTCGCCCACCGCGACAGGTCGGCGACCTCGGCGACGTCGAGCGCGCGGCCGGCCCCCTGGTAGGCCAGCGAGCTGTCGACGTAGCGGTCGGTGAGCACGACCGCGCCGCGGGCCAGCGCCGGGATGACGACGCGGTCGACGTGCTGCGCGCGGTCGGCGGCGTAGAGCAGCGCCTCCGCGCGCGGCGACAGGTCGCTGCGGGGGTCGAGCAGCAGCTCGCGCAGCCGCGCGCCGGTCGGCGTGGCGCCGGGCTCGCGCGTGACGACCACCTCGTGTCCGGCGGCCTCCAGCCAGTCGCGCAGCAGGGCGACCTGCGTCGACTTGCCGGCGCCCTCGCCGCCCTCGACGGCCACGAACAGCCCCGGGAACACCGGCGGGCGCCGGCGCCGGTGCAGCAGCGCGTAGAGGTCGGTGCGCAGCGGCACGCCGGGCCGGTCGTCCATCTGCCGGTAGGACGCGACGCCGACGCCGACCGTGAGCAGCCCGCCGAGCAGGAGCACGACGGAGATGCCGTTGACCTGCAGCTCGACGCCGCCGAGCGGCACGGTGCGCAGGCCGATGGCGCCCGCGACGGCCGGGGCGACGGCCAGGGTGAGCAGCAGCGTGAGGCGCATGAGCGACGTGACGAGCGCGAAGGTGCGGCCGCGCACCTCGTCGTCGACCTCGCCGCCGACGAGCGTCAGGCCCACGACGTACGCGATGCCGGCGGAGGCGCCGACGAGCACCACGGCGACCGCGGCGAAGGCCAGGTTGGGCACGACCGACAGCAGCACGAGGAAGGACCCGGCGGCGACGATCGACAGGCCGAACGCCCGGCGGCGCGACAGGTCGCCGAGCAGCCGCGGCCCGAGGCCGACGCCGGTGGCGATGCCGACGAAGACGGCGGCGAACAGCAGGCCGTAGGCGGAGTCGCCGCCGCGCAGCACCGACTCGGCGAAGGGGCGGCCGAGCGCGACGACGGCCCCGGCGGCGGCCAGGGTGCCCAGCATCCCGACGAGCAGCCCGCGCACCAGCTCGCTCGAGCGCGCGAAGCGCAGCCCCTCGCGGATGCTCGCCAGCACCGTCGGCTGGGGCGTGCCGTCGTCGGCGGGTGCGGCCGGCGCCCCCGCCGGGCGCACGTCGAGGCGGGAGACCTGGAAGGCGGCGAACAGGAACGTCGCCGCGTTGACGTACAGCGCCAGCTCGGCGACCGCGACCGGGAGCACGCCGCTGAGCAGGCCGAGGCCGGCGAAGACCAGCGCCGCCACCGGCGCGGTCGCGTAGGTCGCGACGAGCGAGAGCTGGTTGGCCGACTCGAGGTCGCGGCGCGGCAGCAGGTTGGGGACCGAGGCCTCCTTGGCCGGGATCCAGAACAGGCTGAGGGCCTCGACGACCAGCGAGGCGACCAGCAGGTAGGCCAGCGCCGGCCGGGGCTCGGCGACGGCGGCCACGAACGGGATCGAGCCGAAGAACAGCCCGCGCAGCACGTCGGTGAGCACCATGGTGCGGCGGCGGTCGAGCCGGTCGGCGAGGGCCCCGGCGAAGGGCCCGAGCACCGCGGCGGGCAGCACGCGCACGGCCAGCACGCCGGCGATGGCGAACGACTGCGCCGACAGCCCCTCGACGAGGGTCGCGGTCAGCGCCGTGATCGCCAGCAGGCCGAGCCAGTCGCCGAAGCTGGAGAGCACGAGCGCGACGTAGAGCTGGCGGAAGCGCGGCGAGCGCAGCGCGCCCGCCGGCCACCGCACCCCCTGACGCTCCCCCACGGCCGCAGCGTACGGGCGGGGGCGCAGGGGAGGGTCAGGCCCGCTTGCGCGGAGCGGCCTTCTTCGCCGCCTTCGCGGGCGCCTTCTTCGCGGGCGCCTTCCTGGCCGGCGCCTTCTTGGCCGCCTTCTTGGGCGCCGGGCCGCGCGCGCGGCGCTCGGCGAGCAGCTCGGCGGCCCGCTCGTCATCCAGCCCCTCGGGCGTGTCGCCCTTGCGCAGCGAGGCGTTGGTCTCGCCGTCGGTGACGTAGGGCCCGAAGCGGCCCTCCTTGACCACCATCGGCTGGCCGCTGACCGGGTCCGGGCCGAGCTCCTTGAGCGGCGGCTTGGGCGCGGCGGCGCGGCGGCCGTACTGCTTGGGCTGCGCCAGCAGGTGCAGCGCCTCCTCGAGCGAGATGGTGAGCAGCGCCTCCTCGCTCTCGACGCTGCGGCTCTCCTTGCCGCGCGAGACGTACGGGCCGTAGCGGCCGTTCTGCGCGGTCACCGGCTCGCCGTCGACCTCGCCGAGCACGCGCGGGAGCGTGAGCAGCGTGAGCGCCTGCTCGAGGGTGATCGTCTCGAGGTCCATGCTCGCGAACAGCGACCCCGTCGGGGGCTTGTCCTTGCTGCCCTCGGGCAGCGCCAGCGTGACGTACGGCCCGTAGCGGCCGGCCTTGGCGAGCACGTCGTAGCCGGTGGTCGGGTCCTGGCCCAGCACGCGGTCGCCGCTCGGGGCGTTGGCGAGCTCGATCGCCCGCTCGACGGTGAGCTCGTCGGGCGCGATGTCCTCGGGCAGCGAGGCCCTGGGCGCGTCGGCGTCGCCGCCGACCGTCACGTAGGGCCCGTAGCGGCCGATGCGCACGGCCACCTCGGTGCCGGCGCGCTCCTGGCCCTCCGGCACCCGGCCGATCACGACGGTGTTGATGTCGCGGGCGTCGATCTCGTCGAGCCGCTCCGACACGAGCTTCTTGAGCCCGCCCTGGCGGGCCAGGCCCTCCTCCTTGCCCTCGTCGGAGCCGAAGTAGAAGCGCGTCAGCCAGCCCGTCGAGTCGCCCGAGCCGCCGGCGATGACGTCGAGGTCGTCCTCGAGGGAGGCGGTGAAGCCGTAGTCGACCAGCCGCGCGAAGTGCCGCTCGAGCAGCCCGATGACGGCGAAGGCCAGCCACGTCGGGACGAGCGCGCTGCCCTTCTTCCAGACGTAGCCGCGGTCCTGGATCGTCGAGATGATCGAGGCGTACGTCGAGGGCCGGCCGATGCCGAGCTCCTCCAGGCGCTTGACCAGCGAGGCCTCGGTGTAGCGGGCCGGCGGGCTGGTCGTGTGGCCCTCGGGCGTGAGCGAGGTGACCTCGAGCGCGTCGCCGACGGCCACCGCCGGCAGCCGGCGGTCGGCCTGCGGCTTGTCGGGGACGTCCTCGTCGGTGCTCTCGACGTAGGCCCGCATGAAGCCGGGGAACGTGATGATCGTGCCGCTCGCCGAGAACTCCGCGTCGGTGCCGTCGGCGGTCTGCGCGCCGAGGCGCACGGTCGCGCTGGTGCCGCGGGCGTCGTGCATCTGCGAGGAGACGGTGCGCTGCCAGATGAGCTCGTAGAGGCGCAGCTCGTCGCCGCTCACCTCGCGCGCCAGCTGGCCCGGCGTGCGGAAGGCGTCGCCCGACGGGCGGATCGCCTCGTGCGCCTCCTGCGCGTTCTTGACCTTCTTGGCGTACGAGCGCGGGGCGTCCGGCACGTACTCCGGGCCGTAGAGCTCGCGCGCCGTCTGCCGGGCGGCGTTCAGCGCGGTCTCCGACAGGTTGGTGCTGTCGGTGCGCATGTAGGTGATGTGGCCGTTCTCGTACAGCCGCTGCGCGGTCTGCATCGTGCGCTGCGCGGAGAAGCGCAGCTTGCGGCCGGCCTCCTGCTGCAGCGTGCTCGTCATGAACGGCGGCGACGGCTTGCGCGTGTAGGGGCGCTCCTCGACCGAGCGCACCGCGAACGGCCGGTCGGCCAGCCGCTCGACCAGGCTCGTCACGCTCGCCTCGTCGAGCAGGGTCACCTCGACTCCGGCCCGGACCGCGCCGGTGTCGGGGTCGAAGTCGCGGCCGGTGGCCAGGCGCGAGCCGTCGACCTGCACGAGCGTCGCGGTCAGCTCCTCGTCCGCCTTGGTGAAGACCCCCTCCACGTCCCAGTACGTGCCGGTGCGGAAGGCCATGCGGGCGCGCTCGCGCTCGACGACGATGCGCGTCGCGACCGACTGCACGCGGCCCGCCGACAGCTTCGGCATGACCTTCTTCCACAGCACGGGGCTGACCTCGTAGCCGTAGAGCCGGTCGAGCACGCGCCGCGTCTCCTGCGCGTCGACGAGGGCGTCGTCGAGCTCGCGGGGGTTGTCGACGGCCGCCTGGATCGCCGGCTTGGTGATCTCGTGGAAGACCATCCGGCGCACCGGCACCTTGGGCTTGAGGGTCTCCAGCAGGTGCCAGGCGATGGCCTCGCCCTCGCGGTCCTCGTCGGTGGCGAGGTAGAGCTCGGAGGCGTCCTTGAGCAGGGCCTTGAGCTTGGCGACCTGCTGCTTCTTGTCGGCGCTGACGACGTAGAGCGTCTCGAAGCCGTTGTCCACGTCGACGCCCAGCCGCGCCCACGCCTGGCCCTTGTGGCTGGCCGGCACGTCGGCGGCGTTGCGCGGCAGGTCGCGGATGTGGCCGATCGAGGACTCCACGACGTAGCCGTCGCCGAGGTAGCCGGCGATGGTCTTGGCCTTCGCCGGCGACTCGACGATCACCAGCCGGGTGCCGCCAGGGGCGGACGCCGGGCGGCGACCGCCCTTCTTCGGCGGCGCGGCGGGGGTGTCGGTCTCGGGCACGCTTCTCCAGCTCGTCGTCGCGGGGGGACGCTGCGCACCGTACGTCCCTCGTGCAACCCGGTCGTGCAGAGGAGTCCTTGCAAAGACCTCTTTGCAGTCCTACCGTCGGCCCGTGAGCACCCAGCCCCCCGTCGGCTCCAAGGTCCGG
Organism: Frankiaceae bacterium; assembly: GCA_947479995.1. Classification (GTDB taxonomy): domain Bacteria; phylum Actinomycetota; class Actinomycetes; order Mycobacteriales; family SCTD01; genus CANKBT01. Next base: position 14,739 of record CANKBT010000006.1, read on the forward strand.
GTCACCGACCCGCAGGCGCTGCGCGCGCTGTCGCACCCGCTGCGGCTTCGCCTGCTCGGCCTGCTCCGGCTCGAGGGCGCCTCGACCGCCACCCGGCTCGGCGAGCGCGTCGGCGAGAGCAGCGGGGCCACCAGCTACCACCTGCGCGAGCTGGCGCGGTGGGGCTTCGTCGAGGAGGACGCCGGGCGAGGCACCGGCCGCGAGCGCTGGTGGCGCGCCGCGCACCGCAGCACCTCGTGGGACGCCGGCGACTTCGGCGACGCCCGCGACGTCACCGACGCCCTGCAGGCGCAGGTCGTCGGACTGCGGCAGCGCGTCTACTCGGCCTACCTCGCGCAGCGCGACGCGGTGCCCGCGGAGTTCGCCGACGCCGGCAGCCTCAACGACACGGCCGTCGTGCTGCGGCCCGAGCAGGCCCGCGCGATGGCGCGCGAGGTCGCCGCGGTGCTCGACCGCTGGCAGGCGGCGTCGCTGCCGCCCGGCACCCCCGGCACGGCGCTCGTCGCCGCCTTCGGCGACGTGATGCCGCTCGTGGACTACCCGCTGTGAGCGCGCCGCTGACGGTCGCGCAGACGCAGCGACGCTTCGTGCTGCTCACCTTCCTGCGCTGGCTGCCGGTGGGCCTCGTCGTGCCGGTCACCGTGCTGCTCGCGTCGGCCCGCGGGCTGTCGGCCGCCGAGATCGGCCTCGTCCTCAGCGCCCACGGCGCCGTCGTCATCGCCCTCGAGCTGCCGACCGGCGGCCTGGCCGACGCGCTCGGCCGCCGGCCGGTGCTGCTGCTGTCGGGCGGCTGCAACCTCGCCGGCCTGCTGCTGCTCGCCCTCGCCCAGGGCATGCCGGGCTTCGCGCTCGCGTACGCCGTCATCGGCGTCGGGCGGGCGCTCGACTCGGGGCCGCTCGAGGCGTGGTTCGTCGACGCCGTGCACGCCGCCGACCCGCGCGCCGACACCACGCCCGGGCTCGCCCGCGCGGGCGCCGCCGACGGGCTGTCGCTGGCCCTTGGCGCCCTGCTCGGCGGCGGCCTGCCGCTGGTGCTCGACAGCGGCAGCGACCGGGCCCTCGCGGCGCCGTTCCTCGTCGCGGCCGCCCTCACCGGGGTGCAGCTCGTCGCGGTGGTGCTGCTCGTCGTGCCGGTCGGCGCGCCGCGCCCCGACGTCGGCCCGCTCGCGTCGGTGCGCCAGGGGGTGCGCGACGTGCCGCGCGTCGTCCGCGACGCCGTGCGGCTCGCCCGCGGCGACCGGGCGCTGCGCCTGCTGCTCCTGCTGTCGGCCGGCACCGGCGGCGCGCTGGTCTGCATCGAGCTGCTCGCGCCCCTGCGCTTCGCCGCGCTGACCGGCGGCGAGGCCGAGGGCGGGGCGTCGTACAGCCTCGTCGTCGCCGCCGGCTTCCTCGCCTCGGCGGTCGGCTCGACGTGCTGCGGGCGGGTGCGGCGGGCGCTCGGCACGACGGGGCGGGCCACGGCGCTGCTCAGCGTGCTGGGCGCCGCGGCGATGCTCGCGCTCGGCCTCGGCGCGACGGTGTGGCTGCTCGCCCTCGGCGGGCTGCTCTTCTACGCCGTCAACGGCGCGGCGTTCCCCCTGCGCCGGCAGCTGCTCCACACCCGCGTCGGCGCCGCGCAGCGCGCCACGGTGGTGAGCGTCAGCTCGCTCGCGCTGCAGCTCGGCGGGCTCGTGGCCGTGCAGGGGCAGGCCCGGCTCTACGACGCCGCGGGCGCCGGCTGGGCCTTCGGCTCCGCGGCGGCGCTCATGCTCGTGCTCGCGGCGGTGTCGCTGCTGCTGCCCGAGGGCGGCGACCCCGGCGAGGCGGAGGGCGCGTCGGCCACCTCGCCCGCCGCCGCGCTCGAGGGCCCCGCGGCCGCGGCCAGCGCGGAGCCCGCGGCGGCCCCGCGGGCCTAGGTGGACGACGCCGCCTCCGGCGGCCCGCCGACGAGGAAGCCCTGGCGCACCAGCTCGGCGACCACGGGCAGCACCTGCTCGGCGGCCTCGCCCTCGGAGAGCCCGGCGCTGCTGGCCAGCACCAGCAGCAGGTCGCCGAGCGGGCGGGTGCCGTCGCAGCCGGCCAGCAGCGTCGCGCCGTAGGCGTCGACGCCGCCGGACCACCGCAGGCCGGCCTCCTGCTGCAGCAGCTGCACCTCGGCCGACCAGCCCTCGTCGGTGCGCCGCGCCACCTGGTGCAGCCGCACGTCGTCGCGCACCCGCAGCCGCGCCGCCCGCAGGTCGGTGTCGGCCAGGTCGAGGGCCGCGAAGTGCGCGCCCACCTGCTCGCCCCAGGTGGGCGCGAGCGGCTGGTCGGGGGCGTCGAGCACGACGCGCCCCGGGCCGGGGCGGCCCGACCGGTCGCGCAGCGCGAGCACGCCGAACGCCACCGCCTCCACGCCCGCCAGCGCGTCGAGCCACGCGTCGTACGCGGTGGTGAACCCCTCGTCGGTGTCGCGCAGCCAGGCGGTGACGTACTCCTCGGGCGCGGCGAGCTCGCGCTGCACGACCCAGGCGTCGCAGCCGGTGCCGGCCAGCCAGGAGCGCACGCGCGCGTCGCCGTCCTCGCCCTCGAGGTGCAGCCAGTTGGCGAGCAGCACCGCGGTGCCGCCGGGCGCGAGGTGCGCCGGCAGCCGCTCCACGAGCGTGCGGCACACGTCGTCGCCCGCCATGCCGGCGTCGCGGTAGGTGTAGCGGGCCGCCGGGCCGATGACGAAGGGCGGGTTGCTCACCACGAGGTCGAAGCGCTCGCCCGCGACCGGGTCGAGCAGGTCGCCGGTGCGCACGTCCCACTCCTGGCCGTGCAGCGCCGCGGCCAGCCGGGCGTACGCCGCCGCGCGCGGGTTGCGGTCGGTCGCGGTGACCGTGCGGGCGTGGTCCTCGGCGAGCAGGGCCTGCACGCCGCAGCCGGTGCCGAGGTCGAGCACCCGGCCGACGACGTCGCGCGGGGTGGCCGCGGCGAGCGTGAGGCTCGCCGCGCCGACGCCGATGACGAGGTCGCGGTCGTCGCCGGGCGGGTCGTGCGGCACCTGCACCTCGACGCCGCCGTGGCGCACCGGCTGCAGGCGCAGGCGGGCGGTGCCGTCGCCGGCGAGCCAGGCGCCCGGCAGGCCGGTCGGCCGCTCCGCGGGCACCCCGACGACGAGCAGCCGGGCGAGGTCGGCGAGCGCGCGGTCCGCGGGCGGGGCCGCGCGCAGCCGCCGCAGCACCGGGGCGAGCTCGCCGCGGTCGAGGTGCGTGCGGGCGGTGGCGCCGAGCAGGTCGTCGAGCGCCGCGGCGGACCAGCCGGCCTCGTCGAGGGCCCGCCGGGCCTGCGCCGCGCCGGGGACGAGGAGGTCGGGGTCGATCACCCGCCGGACGCTAGCCGCCGCGTCCCTGCCCCGGTCACGCGCCGGAGCCCGGACGCACGACGGCCCGGCCCCCGCGAGGGGCCGGGCCGTCGGGGCCGGTCGCGTCAGACGGGGGCCTCGGCCCCCTCCTGGATCTCCACCGCGCCGGTGACGCTGCGCCGGTTGCTGATCGTCACCGCGGCCACGATGCCGGCGACGGCCAGCGCCGCGACGAGGAAGCGGATGCCGTCGTTCGCGTCGTCGCCGATGGCGTACTGCACGACGCTCGGCGCGATGAGCAGCGCGACGAGGTTCATCACCTTGAGCAGCGGGTTGAGCGCCGGGCCGGCGGTGTCCTTGAACGGGTCGCCGACCGTGTCGCCGATGATCGTCGCCTCGTGCGCGGGCGAGCCCTTGCCGCCGTGGGTGCCGTCCTCGACGAGCTTCTTGGCGTTGTCCCACGCGCCGCCGGAGTTCGACAGGAACACCGCCATGAGCACGCCGGCGCCGATGGAGCCGGCGAGGAAGGCGCCGAGCGGCTGGTAGCCGAGCGCGAAGCCGACCGCGATGGGCGACAGGACGGCCAGCAGGCCGGGCGTGGCCAGCTCGCGCAGCGAGTCCTTGGTGCAGATGTCGACGACGCGGGCGTAGTCGGGCTTCTCGCTGTAGTCCATGATCCCCGGCTTGGTGCGGAACTGCTCGCGCACCTCGAACACCACCCGGCCGGCCGCGCGGGAGACCGCGTTGATGGCCAGGCCGGAGAACAGGAACACCACCGACGCGCCGATGATCAGGCCGAACAGCAGGTTCGGGCCGTCGATCGACAGGTTGAAGTCGCCCGCCGAGCGGCCGGCCTCCTCGAGCGCCCGCCCGACCTCCTCGCGGAACGACCCGAACAGCGCGGTCGCCGCGAGCACGGCGGTCGCGATGGCGATGCCCTTGGTGATGGCCTTGGTGGTGTTGCCGACCGCGTCGAGGCTGGTGAGGACGAGCGCGCCCTCCTCGGTGACCTCGCCGGACATCTCGGCGATGCCCTGCGCGTTGTCGCTGATCGGCCCGAAGGTGTCCATGGCCACGATGACGCCGACGGTGGTGAGCAGCCCGGTGCCGGCCAGCGCGACGGCGAACAGCGCGACGACGATCGAGCCGCCGCCGAGCAGGAACGCCGCGTAGACGGCGCCGCCGATGAGCAGCGCGGAGTAGACCGCGCTCTCCAGGCCGACCGAGATGCCGGCCAGGATGACCGTCGCCGGGCCGGTGAGCGAGCTCTTGCCGATCTCCTTGACGGGCTTGCGGTTGGTCTCGGTGAAGTAGCCCGTGAGCACCTGGATGAGGCTCGCCAGGACGATGCCGATGACGACCGCGCCGATGGCGATGAGCCGCGGGTCGCTGTCGACGTCCGGCGCGGACACGCCCTCCGGGAAGTCGAAGCCGCCGAAGGAGTCGGGCAGGTAGGCGAACGCGGCGACCGCCACGAGCGCGGCGGACACGACGGCCGACAGGAAGAAGCCGCGGTTGATGGCGTTCATGCCGTTGCGGTCGCCGTCGCGCGGCGAGGTGCCGTAGATGCCGACGAGCGCGGTGAGCACGCCGATGGCCGGCACGATGAGCGGGAAGACCAGGCCCTGCGAGCCGAAGGCCACCTGGCCGAGGATGAGCGCCGCGACGAGCGTGACGGCGTAGCTCTCGAACAGGTCGGCGGCCATGCCGGCGCAGTCGCCGACGTTGTCGCCGACGTTGTCGGCGATGGTCGCGGCGTTGCGCGGGTCGTCCTCCGGGATGCCCTGCTCGACCTTGCCGACCAGGTCGGCGCCGACGTCCGCGGCCTTGGTGAAGATGCCGCCGCCGACGCGCATGAACATCGCCAGCAGCGCGCCGCCGAAGGCGAAGCCCTCGAGCACGCGGGGGGCCTGGTCGTCGTACACGAGGAGCACGACGGACGCGCCGAGCAGGCCGAGGCCGACGGTGAACATGCCGACCACGCCGCCGGCGCGGAAGGCGATGCGCAGCGCGCGCTTGGTGCCGTGGTCGTTGGCGGCGGCCGCGACGCGCAGGTTGGTGCGGGTCGCGAGCGTCATGCCGATGAAGCCGACGAGCGCCGAGAACAGCGCGCCGATGGCGAAGAACAGCGAGCGGCCGAAGCGCACCGAGCCGTCCTCGGCGGGCAGCAGGAACAGCAGCGCGAAGACCAGGACGGCGAAGACCAGCAGGGTGCGGAACTGGCGGCTGAGGTAGGCCGCCGCGCCCTCCTGGACCGCCTTGGAGATCTCGATCATCTTCGGCGTGCCCTGGCCGTGCGAGAGGACCTCGCGGGCGAACAGGCCGGCGAAGCCGAGCGCGACCAGCGAGACCGCGAGGATGACGTAGACGAGGCCCTTGTCGCCGTCGGTGACGGAGGCCAGGCCCCCTCCCTCCGCGGCGAGCTCGAGGGCGAGGTGGTGCGCGGACATGGTCCTCCCGATCAGCGGCGACCGGCCGGCCAGCGGTCCGGTGCAGGGCACTGTCTGCCGGTGTCCGCGGGCGGACAGGTCGGCGGCGGGAGCATGGCACACGCGCTGTGGCGCGCCTCACGGGCGTGCGTCACACCCGTACGCACCCAGAGCGGGACGGGTCGGGCAGCGGGGGCCGCCGGGCGGGTGCTGCGGCTACTGCGGCGCGGCGGCGGTGGACGGCGGGCCGCCCGGCACGCGCGGCGGCAGCGGCCAGCGCAGCGTCACGGTGGTGCCCGTGCCCTGGTCGGCCGAGCCGACCTCGACGTCGTCGACGAGCCCCGCGAGCAGGGCGAGCGACAGGTCGGGAGCGACCTCGTCGCCCGCGCCGTCGCCGCCGTCGCCCGAGTCGTCGACGAAGCCGCCGGCGACGTCGTCGACGGCCGGGCCGGCCGGCGGGCCGGCGTCGGTCACGGCGACCGCCAGGCCGGTCGGGTCGTCGGTGACGGTGATCGCCACGCGCTGCTCGGGGGCGTGCGCCCGGTGCAGGCCGACGGCCCGCGCGCAGGCCTCGCCGACCGCCAGCCGCAGCTCGTCGACGGTCGCGTCGCCGAGGCCGGCGCGGCGGGCCGCCGCGACCACGACCAGGCGGGCGGTGCGGACGTGCTCGGGGCTGGACGGGAGCAGCAGCTCCACGACCGCCACTAGTCGGTCGCCGCGACGGCCTCGTCGACCGAGGAGTGGATCGGGAAGACCTTGGTCAGGCCGGTGATGCGGAAGATCTTCAGGATGCGCTCCTGCGTGCAGACCAGGCGCAGCGAGCCCTCGTGCGCGCGGACGCGCTTGAGGCCGCCCACGAGCACGCCGAGGCCGGTGGAGTCGAGGAACTCGACGCCCTCCATGTCGACGACGAGGTGGTACTGGCCGCTGCTGACCAGGTCGATGAGCTGCTCGCGGAGCTTCGGCGCGGTGTAGACGTCGATCTCACCGCCGACGACGACGACGGTGCGGTCGCCGGCCGGGCTGCTCTCGGAGCGGGTCGACAGGGACAGGTCCACGGGGGTTCCTCCAGGCGCGTACGACGAGGACCCCGGATCACAGGGTCCCTGCGCGCCTACCCGGCGCTCCGGAGAGTCAACCGCACCCCGCCGGGCCGCCCTGGCACGCGCCCTGGGCGACACTGGAGGGGTCGTGACCACTCCCCGTCCCAGCCTGCTGTCCCGCCTCGCGCTCGACCCGTCTCGGGCGGCGCGCGTCACGCACGTCGAGCACGTGCCGGCCCGCGCGGGCACCACCGTCGACTGGCCCGGCTGGGTGCCGGACCTGCTGCGCGACCGGCTCGGCCTGCAGGGGGTGGCGCGGCCGTACGCGCACCAGGCTCGCGCCGCCGACCTCGCCTGGGGCGGCCGCTCGGTCGTGGTGAGCACGGGCACGGCGAGCGGCAAGTCGCTGGCGTACCTGCTGCCGGTGCTGTCGTCGCAGCTGGTCGACGACCGCGCCACCGCGCTCTACCTGTCGCCGACCAAGGCGCTCGCGACCGACCAGCTGCGGGCGGTGCGGGCGCTCAACCTCATGGCGGTGCGGGCGGCGACGTACGACGGCGACACCGCGCGCGAGGAGCGCGACTGGGTGCGCCGGCACGCGCGGCTGGTGCTCACCAACCCGGACATGCTCCACCGCGGCGTGCTGCCGCGGCACAGCGACTTCGCGACCTTCCTGCGGGGGCTGCGCTTCGTCGTCGTCGACGAGTGCCACACCTACCGCGGCGTCTTCGGCTCGCACGTCGCGCAGGTGCTGCGGCGGCTGCGGCGGGTCTGCGCGCGCTACGGCGCCGACCCCGTCTTCCTGCTCGCGTCGGCGACGTCGGCCGACCCGTCGGCGTCCGCGTCGCGGCTCGTCGGCCTGCCGGTCGAGGCGGTGAGCGAGGACGCCTCGCCGCGCGGCACCACGGAGTTCGCGCTGTGGGAGCCGCCGCTCGTCGACGACCGCTCGGGCGAGCACGGCGCGCCGGTGCGGCGCTCGGCGACCGCCGAGACCGGCGACCTGCTCGCCGACCTCGTCGTCGAGGGCGCCCGCACGCTGGCCTTCGTGCGGTCGCGACGGGGCGCCGAGGCGGTGGCGCTGTCGGCCCGCCGCGCGGTCGAGGAGGCGGTGCCGTCGTACGGCCGGCGGGTCGCGGCCTACCGCGCGGGCTACCTGCCCGAGGAGCGCCGCGAGCTCGAGCGGCGGCTGCAGAGCGGCGACCTGCTCGGCGTCGCCGCCACCAACGCGCTCGAGCTCGGCGTCGACGTCGCCGGCCTCGACGCCGTCGTGCTCACCGGCTGGCCCGGCACGGTCGCGTCGGTGTGGCAGCAGGCCGGCCGGGCGGGGCGCGCCGGCCAGGGCGCGCTCGCGGTCTTCGTCGCGCGGGACGACCCGCTCGACACCTACCTCGTGCACCACCCGGAGGCGCTGTTCGGCCGGCCCGTCGAGGCCACCGTGCTCGACCCCGCGAACCCGTACGTGCTCGGGCCGCACCTGTGCTGCGCCGCCGCCGAGCTGCCGCTGACCGACGACGACCTGGCGCTGTTCGGCGACCGCGAGCACGTGCTGCTGCTGCTCGCCGACCTGGTGCGCCGCGGGCTGCTGCGCCACCGGCCCAAGGGCTGGTTCTGGACGTCGCGCGAGCGCCCGCAGGCCGACCTGCGCGGCACCGGCGGCCCGCCCGTGCGGCTCGTCGAGGTCGGCACCGGCCGGCTGCTCGGCACCGTCGACAGCGCGGCGTCGCACAGCCAGGCCCACACCGGCGCGGTCTACCTGCACCAGGGCGAGACGTACGTCGTCGAGCGCCTCGACCTCGACGAGGCGGTCGCGCTCGTGCGCCGCGACGACCCCGACCACTCGACGTCCGCGCGCGAGGTCACCGACATCCGCGTCGTCGAGGAGCTGCGGTCACGCCAGCTCGCCGGCGTACGGCTGGCGCTCGTCACCGTCGACGTGACGCACCAGGTCGTGGCCTTCCTGCGCAAGCGGCTCGGGTCGGGCGAGGTGCTCGGCGAGGAGCCGCTCGACCTGCCCGCGCGCGAGCTGCGCACCCGCGCCGTCATGTACACCGTGAGCGAGGAGCTGCTCGAGCGCGCCGACCTGGGCTGGACGGACGTGCCCGGCGCCGCGCACGCCGCCGAGCACGCCGCCATCGGCCTGCTGCCGCTGTTCGCGACCTGCGACCGCTGGGACATCGGCGGCGTCTCGACGGCGCTGCACCCCGACACCGGCGAGGCGACCGTCTTCGTCTACGACGGCCACCCCGGCGGCGCGGGCTTCGCCGAGCGGGGCTACGACCGCGCGTCGGCCTGGCTGCGCGCCACCCGCGACGCCATCGCGTCGTGCGAGTGCGCGTCGGGCTGCCCGTCGTGCGTGCAGTCGCCCAAGTGCGGCAACGGCAACGAGCCGCTCGACAAGGCCGGAGCGGTCCGGCTGCTCGACGTGGTGCTGGCGAGCGGGCTCGGCTAGCGGTCGGGCAGCAGCAGGCAGCTGTCGCCGAACTCGTGCGCCAGGTAGCCGTCGGACGCCGCGTACGCCCGGTCGACGAGCGCGTCGCCGGCAACCGCCCGCAGCAGCTCCAGGTGCGAGGCACCCGGCGGGTGCCAGCCGCTCACCAGGCCGGTGACGACGCGCGCGGGCCGCGCCGGCCCGAGCACCAGGCTCGTCCAGCCGCTGCGGGCGCGCACCCGGCCGACCTCCCCGGCGGCGGTCTCGAGCGCCCGCGTCACCGTGGTGCCGACGGCGACGACCCGGCCGCCGCTCGCCCGCACGTGGTCGACGAGGCGGGCGGTCGCGGCCGGCACGGCGTACGGCTCGGGCTGCGGCGGCTCGCCGGGCTCCTGCGAGCTGACGCCCGTGTGCAGCACGACCGGCGCGACGAGCACGCCGCGGCGCGCGAGCGCGGCGAGGACCCGGCCGCTGAACGGCCGCCCGGCGCTCGGCATCTCGGCGCTGCCCGGCTGGTCGGCGAACACCGTCTGGTACTCCACGAGCGGCCACGGCTCCGGCACGTACGCGTAGCTGATCGGGCGGCCGTGCGCG
>CANKBT010000007.1 GCA_947479995.1 Frankiaceae bacterium
CAGCCGGAGCCGGTGCCCGCCCCCAGCACGGCCGCGCCGGCCCCCGCGCCCTCGAGCCCTGCCGCGCCGCCCGCGCCGACGCCGACGCCCGGCCCGACGACCCCGCCGCCCGGGCCGCTCCCGCTCCCGCTGCCCCTGCCCAGCGAGCTGCCGCTGCCCTCGGTGCCGGGCCTGCCGCTGCCGACGTCGATCCCGCTGCCGACGCTGCCCGGGCTGCCGGGGCTCAGCGACCTGCTCGACCCGTGACCGCCCGGGTCACGCACCGGTCACGACTGACCGGATCGACCCCGCGTTGCTCCGGTTGCGCGCCGAGGGCCCGTCGCCGGTGTGTACCGTGACGCGACTCACCACTGCCTGACCGATCCGTCCGCTGCGCCGCTCCAGTCCCGGTTCGTCGCTGCCGAGGATCACCCGTAGACGGCCTGCCCCTCCGTCCGGCGCAGGACCGCACCGCCAGACACCCGCTCGCACCACGCAGACCGCACGTCGGAGGCCCCGTCCATGGCACGTCCCCCCGCAGCCGCCCGCCGCCGGCCGCTCGGCGCCCGCGCGCTCGCCGCCGGTGCCGCCAGCAGCATCGTCGCCGCCCCGCTCCTGCTCGCCGCCCCGGCGCAGGCCCAGACCGCGCCGCTGGAGTACAGCGGTGCCACCGCCGCCTTCGCGCTGCGCCTGCAGGTCAACCTGCCCGAGGCGCTCGAGGCCCTGACCATCGACCTGCAGATCGACCCGGTGACCGGCCGCGTGTCGACCGTCGACAACACGTCCGCGGCCACCGCGCAGGTGCTCGGCTCCTCGGCCGGCCTGCTGCAGACGGTGCTCGACGCCGCCGAGCCGCTCAAGGGCATCAGCCAGGCCGACCAGGCGAACCCCGGGCCGGTCACCAACGCGCCCGTGCCCGCCTTCCCGGCGCCGCTCGACACCATCCTGCAGCTCGGGCTCATCGAGTCGTCCGCCACGGCCAGCGCCGACGGCACGTCGAGCACCTCGACCGCCTCGGTCGCCGAGCTCGGCCTCGCGCTGGGCGACCAGCTCGCCGACGCCGCCGCGCCGCTCATCGACGCCATCGCGGCCGCGCAGGGCCAGGTCGTCACGGCCATCTCGGCGCAGCTCCCGCTCCTCACCGGCCCCCTGTGCACCAGTGCGCTGCCGGCGCTCGAGCCGCTGCTCACGCCGCTCGGCCTCAACCCCGCGATCGTCGCGACGGTCTGCACCCTGCCGGCGCAGCTGGCCAACCTCAGCGCGGACCTCACCGAGGCCCTGCAGTCGCTCGGCGACAACCTGCTGGGCACCGGGCTCATCCAGACCTCGCAGACGATCAGCAGCACCGGCGGCGCCGTGACGTCGACCGCCACCGCCTCGATCGCGGGCCTCGGCCTGCTCGGCACCGGCCCGATCGGCGAGGCCGGCGTCGTCCAGTCGTCCGCCACCGCCACCACCACGGGCCAGCCCGGCGGCGCCACGGCCGACGCCGTCGCCCCGATCGTCGCCGACATCACCATCGGCGCGCTCGACCCGCTGACCGACCTGCAGGTCACCCTCGAGGGCCTGCTCGGCACCATCGGCGGCGGCCCGCTGACCGCCCCGCTCACCACGGCGATCCAGGACCTGCTCGACGTCGTCAACGGCGCGCTCGCGCCGATCGGCGCCTCGGTCATCACCCTCGACGACGCCGCGGCCACCGAGCAGCTCGAGGCCTGCCCGACCGAGCTGACCGGCCTGCAGGCCGGCGAGTTCGCCGCCGCGGACGGCTCCTGCGCCGCCGCCGCCACCCGCGGCATCGGCGTGGAGGTCACGCTGCCCGAGGCGCTCGCCACCCCGCTCGGCATCGAAGGCCCCTTCGTCTCCCTCGCGCTGTCGCCGGCCGCCGCGGTCGCCCAGGCCGCCGTCGCCCCGGTCGTCACGCCGCCGGGCACCCCGACCAACCCGGTCGACCGGCCGCTGCCGCGCACCGGCCTCGAGGGCGCCCTCGGCGCCACCGCCCTGGCGGCCCTCGCCGGCGGCGCCCTCCTGCGCCGCCGCGCCAGCGCCTAGCACTCCCGCACTCCTCGACGAGGGGCTCCCGCCGCGGCGGGGGCCCCTCGTCGCGTCCCGGGCCCGCAGGCCCGCACTAGGGTCGGGGCAGCCGACCGAGGAGGCACCGTGGCGCGCAGCCTGCGCAGGACCCGTCGCGACGACGGGGTGGCCGCCGTCCTCGCCGGCGCCGCGTCGGCCGCCGCCGCGGAGGTCGAGGCCTCGCTCGCCGGCGCCCCCGACGCCACCGCCGCCGCGTTCTTCGACGTCGACAACACGATGATCCGCGGCGCGTCGATCTACTTCTTCGGCAAGGGCATGGCCGGGCGGGGCCTGGTCACCACCGGCGACCTCGTGCGCTTCGGCTGGCAGCAGCTGCGCTTCCGGGTCCGCGGCCAGGAGGACATGGACGCCGTCGCGGGCATCCGCGAGAAGGCCCTCGGCCTGGTCGCCGGCAAGAGCGTCGCGGAGATCGTCGCCTACGGCGAGGAGATCTACGACGAGCTCATGGAGCAGCGGATCTGGTCGGGCACGCGCGCGCTCGCGCAGCAGCACCTCGACGCCGGGCAGCGCGTCTTCCTCGTCACGGCCACCCCGGTCGAGCTGGCCCGCATCATCAGCGGCCGCCTGGGGCTCACCGGCGCGCTGGGCACGGTGAGCGAGGTCGAGGACGGCCTCTACACCGGCCGCCTGGTCGGCGAGCCGCTGCACGGCCCCGCCAAGGCCGAGGCGGTGCGCGCCCTCGCCGAGATGGAGGGGCTCGACCTCGCGCGCTGCACGGCGTACAGCGACTCCAGCAACGACGTGCCGCTGCTGTCGCTCGTCGGGCACGCGGTGGCCGTCAACCCCGACACGGCGCTGCGCGAGCTGGCGCGCTCGCGCGGCTGGGAGGTGCGCGACTTCCGCACCGGCCGCAAGGCCGTCAAGGTCGGCGTGCCGGCCGCCGCGGGCATCGGCGCGGTCTCGGGCGGCGTCGTCGCCGGCCTGGCGCTGCGCCGCCGCCGCGCCGGGCAGCGGCCGCTCGACCGCCTGCGCGCGGTCGCCGGCGTCTAGAAGAAGACCGAGCGGCGCTGCATGAGCAGCGTGTAGAGCGTCGACTGGATCGTCTCGCGCACCTGGTCGGTCAGGTTGAACACGAGCATCGGGTCCTCGGCCGCGGCCGCGCCGCCGAGCGACGCGGTCTCGATCGGCTCGCCGAACTCGATGATCCACTTGCTGGGCAGCGGCACGGCGCCCAGCGGGCCGAGCAGCGGGAACAGCGGCGTGACCGGGGCGTACGGCAGGCCGAGCAGCCGGGCGAGCGTCTTGGCGTTGCCGAGGATCGGGTAGATCTCCTCGGCGCCGACGATCGAGCAGGGGATGATCGGCACGCCGGCGCGCAGGGCCGCCGAGACGAAGCCGCCGCGGCCGAAGCGCTGCAGCTTGTAGCGCTCGCTGTAGGGCTTGCCGATGCCCTTGAAGCCCTCGGGCCAGACGCCGACGAGCTCGCCCTCGGCCATGAGCCGCTCGGCGTCGGCGTTGCAGGCCAGCGTGTGGCCGCTCTTGCGGGCGACCGGCGCGACGATCGGCAGCGAGAAGACGAGGTCGGCGCCGAGCATGCGCAGGTGGCGGTGCGCCGGGTGGTGGTCGAGCAGCGCGATCTGCGTCATGACGGCGTCGACCGGGATGGTGCCGGAGTGGTTGGCCACGATGAGCGCCGAGCCGGTGTCGGGCACGTTCTCCAGGCCGCGCGTCTCGACGCGGAACCACTTCTCGTACAGCGGGCGCAGCGGCGGCAGCAGCACGTGCTCGGTGAGGTCGGGGTCGAAGCCGAAGTCGTCGACCTCGTAGTCGCCGGTGAGGCGGCGGCGCAGGAACGCCAGGCCGCCGGCGACCTTGCGCTCCCAGTCGGGGGCGGGCCCGGTCGGCGCGGGCGGGGCCGCCGCGGCGGGGGCGCCGGGCGCGTCCGCCGCGTCGGGCGCCGCGCCCTTGGCGGCGGCGAGCGGGATGACCTTGGCCTCAGGCACGGACGGCTCCTCGGACGGCGTCGGCGAGCACGGGGAGCCCGGACGCGGTCGACGCCAGCGCGCTCCCGCGCTGCAGCAGCCCGAGCAGCCCCTGCTCGAGCGCCTCGGCGGCGTCGACGGCCACCTGCCGGGTGCCGCTGCGGGCGGCGAAGTCGGCGAAGGCGGTCGCGGTCGGGCGGGGGACGGTGCCGAGCTCGCGCGCGAGCCGGCTGACGTCGGCGACGCGGCCGTGCTCGAGGTAGCGCATCTGCTCGGGCGAGAAGTCGACGAGCCCGGCGCGGCGGAAGGCCCCGGCCACGAGCGTGACGGCCGGCGAGGCGACCGGGAACGACGGGCGGCCGAGCCGGCGGATGGCCTGCGACAGCAGCAGCACCCCCGCACCGCCGACGTTGAAGATGCCGGGGTGGCGCTCCATCGTCATGCGCCGCAGCACCTCGATGCCGTCGTCCTCGTGGCACAGCTGGATGCGCGGGTCGAAGCCGAGCACGGTCGGCACGACGGGTAGCGAGAAGTAGCGCGTCAGCGGCGTCTCGATCGACGGGCCGATGAAGTTGGTGAAGCGCAGCACCGACAGGTCGACGTCGGGCCGGCGGCGGCCGAAGCCCCGCACGTAGCCCTCGACCTCGACGGCGTCCTTGGCGTAGCCGCTGCGCGGCAGGGCCCGCGGCAGGGCGTCCTCGGTGAACAGCGCCGGGTCGCGCGGCGAGCTGCCGTAGATGGCGCTGGTCGACTTGACCACCAGCTTGCGCATGCTCGGCGCCTTCTGGCACGCGGCGAGCAGCTGCATCGTGCCGATGACGTTGATCTCCTTCATCGCCGTGCGGCCCCCGGCACCCAGGGGCGTGGCGATGACGTTCATGTGCACGACCGTGTCGACCTCGGCCTGCGCGATGACCTTGGCGATCAGCGGGTTGCGGATGTCGGCGCGCACGAACTCGGTGCGGCCGAGCTGGGCCAGCGCCTCGGGGCGCGGCGGCACGGTGTCGACGCCGATGACCCGCTCGACAGAGCGGTCGGCGGCCAGCACGCCGGCGAGGCGGCTGCCGAGGTAGCGGCTGACGCCCGTGACGAGGACGACGCGGGGCACGGGTCCTCCCGGGCGGCGTGAGACGGCGTGCGGAGGGGCGGGGCGCGGCGGTCGGGCCGCCGCGCCGGCGGCCTACTTCTTGTTGCGGCGCTGGACGCGGGTCTTCTTCAGCAGCTTGCGGTGCTTCTTCTTGGCCATCCGCTTGCGGCGCTTCTTGATGACGGAACCCACGTGAGACCTCTGCTGTGCGCTGGGAGACGAAGTGCTCAGACTACCCGCCCGCGGCGGGCGGGGATCAGCCCGCCTCGGTGAAGGCCCCGCGGAGGTAGTCGTGCACGGCGCGCTCGGGCACGCGGAAGGACCGCCCGACCCGGACGGACGCGAGGTCGCCGGCGTGCACGAGCCGGTAGACCGTCATCTTGGACACGCGCATCACCTCGGCGACCTCCGCCACGGTGAGGAACCGGACCTCCGACAGGGGGCGCGGTGCCTGCGGACCGTCAGCCTGTGCCATGTGTGCTCGACCACCAAGGGGCACGCGTCGCGGCCGGTGGCTTCCCCACCACCGAGCGGGACACGCGCGTGCCTGGTGAGGGTATCGGGGCGAGTGGGGCGGCGGTAGTCGGCCATCCGGCCTAGTGGCCGGCTGGCCGCACCCCGTCGAGCAGCCAGTCGGCGACCGCGTCGTAGTGGTGCGGCCGCACGTTGTCGTCGAGCGGCACGACGGTGAGCGGCAGCCCCTCGGCCTCGCCGACGAACAGCGCCGGGTCGTTGCAGTCGGCGTAGCCGAGCACCTCCAGGCCCGCCTGGGCGGCGGCGCCGGCCCAGCCGTGGTCGGCGACGACGAGGTCGGGCGCGGGCTCCCCCGCCGCGGCCAGGCCGGCGAGCAGGCGGCGCACCGGCTCGGGCTCGTGCGTGTGCAGCAGCTCGCCGCCGGAGGCGAGCACGTGCACGCCGGCGAGGCAGCGCACGTGCGTCGGGCGGCGGCGGTCCTGGTGCTCCAGGACGGGGAACGGCGGCACGTCGACGACGACCACGGTGCAGCCGGCCGCCCGCAGCGCGGCCGCCGTCTCGACGTGCAGCGCGAGCAGGCCGGTCGGGTGGCCGGTGGCGAGCAGCACCCGCTCGCGCCGCGCGGCGGCCCGGCGCAGCCGGTCGCGCACCCGCGCCAGGGCCGCGAGCGTGAGGTCGACGTCGATGGTGTCCGGCCCGTCGACGAGCGCGGGGTCGGGCGAGGTGCCGCAGCGCTCGGCCATGAGCGCGAGCACCTCCTCGCGCGTCCACGGCCGCCGCAGCTCGAGGCCGAACGTGTAGAGCGGCAGGCGCTCGACCATGCGCTCGGCGTTGCGCACGTTGCTGCTGCGCGGGGTGTCGACGTCGCCCGCGATGCGCGTGGCGAGCAGGTGCGCGCGCAGGGCGGCCGTCGCCGCGGCGGTGCCCCCGCTCATCCCTGCGCGGCCAGCGGGTCGAGGCCGAGGTGCGGGAAGACCGCCCGCCGGGTCGCGAGCACGGCGTCGTCGAGGGCGTCGCCGCGCCCGGGACCGCCCTCCCACGGCTCGTACGCGGTGTCGCGGCCGTCGGTGAGCGACGTCGGCGCGAGCTCGTGCCCGCGCTCGGCCGCCAGGCCGCGCCAGTCGTTGGGGGTGGCGCCGTCGACCCGGCCGCCGCCGACGACCTCGGCGAGCAGGTGCGTCCAGGCGCGCGGCACGACCTGCACCGGCTCGTAGCCGCCGCCGCCGACCGCCACCCAGCGGCCGTCGCACAGCTCGTGGGCGAGCTCGTGCAGCACGCGAAGGCCCTCGCGCTGCCCGTCGACGCTCATCATCAGGTGCGCGAGCGGGTCGAGGGCGTGGGTGTCGCAGCCGTGCTGCGTGAGCATCACCTGCGGCCGGAACGCCCGCAGCACCGGCGGCACGACGGCGGTGAAGGCGCGCAGCCAGCCGGCGTCACCGGTGCCGGCGGGCAGGGCGACGTTGACGTTGGTGCCGAGGCCCTCGCCGTCGCCGCTCTGGTCGGGCCAGCCGGTGCCGGGGAACAGCGTGCGGCCGCTCTCGTGCAGCGACACCGTCATGACGCGCGGGTCGTCGTAGAAGGCCGCCTCGACGCCGTCGCCGTGGTGCACGTCGACGTCGACGTACGCCACCCGCTCCGCGCCGTGCGCGAGCAGCCAGGCGATGGCGACCGCCGGGTCGTCGTAGACGCAGAAGCCGGAGGCGCGGTCGCGCATGGCGTGGTGCAGCCCGCCGGAGACGTTGACGGCGTGCTCGCTTCGCCCCGTCCAGACCGCCCGCGCGGCGTCGACGGTGGCGCCGGTGACGAGCGCGCTCGCCTCGTGCATGCCGGGGAAGACGGGGTTGTCGGAGGTGCCGAGGCCCCAGCGCAGCGACAGCCGGCCCATGAGGTCGTCGGGCGCGCGCTTGACCGACGCGACGTAGAGCGGGTCGTGCACCAGCTCGAGCACGTCGTCGGACGCGCTCGTCGGCGCCTGCACGGTGACGCCCGGGCGGCTGAGCACGCCGAGCTGGCCGGCGAGCGCCATCGTCAGCTCGAGGCGCAGCGGGCGCAGCGGGTGCGTCGGGCCGAAGTCGTACTCGGTGAAGACGTCGTCCCAGACGACGGTGGTGGAGGCGCTCACGGGGTCACTCCTGCTCCGGCGGCGTGTCGGTCACTCCTGGCGGAGGGCGACGACCGGGTCCAGTCTGCCCGCCCGGCGGGCGGGCACCACGCCGAAGAACAGGCCGACCGCGGCGCTCACGCCGAAGGCGAGCGCCGGCGACCACCAGGTGATGACGGCCGGCACCTGGTCGACGACGGTCGTGAGCGCCAGCGACCCGCCGACCCCGAGCGCGATGCCGATGACGCCGCCGAGGCTGGTGAGCAGCACGGCCTCGAGCAGGAACTGCAGCAGCACGTCGCGCTGGCGCGCGCCGACCGCCTTGCGCAGGCCGATCTCGCGGGTCCGCTCGCGCACCGACACCAGCATGATGTTGCTGACGCCGACGCCGCCGACGACCAGGCTGATGGCCGCGATGGCGGCCAGCACGCTGGTGAGCAGGCCGAGGATGCGCCCGAGCGTGCCGAGGATCTGGTCCTGCGTGACCGCGCTGAACTCCTGGTCGGGGTAGGCGTCGGCGAGCGCCGCGAGCGCCTCGTCGCTGACCCGGCCGGTGCTGTCGGCGGTCGGCGCCTTGATGGCGAGCGCGTCGACCCGGTCGTCGGAGAACAGCCGCTGGGCCGCGGTCACGGGGATGTGCACGTCGCGGTCGCTGTCGACGCCGAACGCCGACCCGACCTCCTCGAACACGCCGATGACGCGGAAGCGGACGCCGCCGATCGTCACCTGGCGGCCGAGCGGGTCGGCGCCGTCGAACAGGTCGCGCACCAGGCTGGAGCCGAGCACCGCCACGCGCCGCCGGGTGTCGACGTCGCTGTCGCGGAAGTACTCGCCGCGCGCCACCGCCCGCGAGAAGACGTCGGGCACCGCGGCGTTCGTGCCGTTGACGGTGGCGAACGACGAGCGCGCGCCGAAGCGCACGGTCTCGCCGCCGGCGAGCGTCACCGCCACCCGTCCCGGCTGGCCGACCGCGCGGCCGACGTCCTCGGCGTCGTCGAGGTCGAGCGGGCTGCGGCTCGGCGCCGAGCCCAGCTCGAGCTGGCCCGGCACGACGAGCACGAGGTTGGAGCCGAGCCCCTCGACCTGCGCCTCGACCTCGCGCTGCGCGCCGGTGCCGATGGCGATGAGCACGACCACCGACGCGACGCCGATGATCACGCCGAGCATGGTGAGCAGGGAGCGCAGCCGGTTGGCGCGCAGGGCGGTCACGGCGACCCGCCAGGCCTCGGCCAGCCTCACGCGGCCGGCCCCCTCGCCGGGCCGCTCACTCGAGCAGCCCGTCGCGGACGCGGATCTGCCGCCGGGCGCGGGCGGCGACCTCGAGGTCGTGCGTGACGAGCACGACCGCCACGCCGGTGGCGTTGAGGTCCTCGAGCAGGGCCATGACGTCGTCGCCGGTCTTGGTGTCGAGGTTGCCGGTCGGCTCGTCGGCGAGCAGCACCTCGGGGTCGCCGACGAGCGCGCGGGCGATGGCGACGCGCTGCTGCTCGCCGCCGGAGAGCTGGTTCGGCGTGTGGTCGAGCCGGTGCGCCATGCCCACCCGCTCCAGGGCGGCCTTCGCGCGGGCCCGGCGCTCGCTGCGCCGCACGCCGCGGTAGACGAGCGGCATGCCGACGTTGTCGACGGCGCTCGTGCGGGCGAGCAGCTGGAAGGCCTGGAAGACGAAGCCGATGGTCGCGTTGCGGACCTGCGCCAGCTCGTCGTCGCCGAGCTCGGCGACGTCGCGGCCGGCGACGCGCAGCACCCCGCTCGTGGGCTTGTCGAGCGCGCCGAGCAGGTGCATCAGCGTCGACTTGCCCGAGCCGGACGGCCCGACGACGGCGACGTAGTCGCCCTGCGCGATCGTGAGCGAGACGCCACGCAGCGCCTGCACCTCCACCCCGTCGAGCGGGTACGAGCGCGTGACGTCGACGGCCTCCAGGGCCGGGGGGCCCGCGGCCGTCACGAGGCGGACTGGCCGTCGGAGACCTGGTCGGCCCCCGAGACGACGACCCGCTCGCCGAGCCGCAGGCCGCTGACGACCTCGACGGCGTCCTCGCCGAGGGCGCCGAGCTCGACCTCGCGGCGGCGGTAGGCGCCGTCCTCCTCGACGAAGACGGCGTCCTGCGCGCCGTCGCGCACGACCGCCGCCGACGGCACCGAGAGCGCGCCGACGGCCTCGCGGACGCGCAGGTCGACGACCGCGCTCATGCCGGGCAGCGGCGCGGGCGCGCCGACGGGCACGGCCAGCGACATGCGCACGCGGTAGGTGACGCCGCCGCCCGCGCCGGCGGTCGGGGTGACGTCGACGGCCGTGACGGCGGCGGTGTACTCCGCGCCGGGCACGGCGTCGAGCTCGACGCCGGCCTGCACGCCCGGGCGCACGAGCAGCACGTCGGTCTCGTCGACCTCGGCGGTGACGCCCAGCCCGGACAGGTCGGTGACGGTGAGCAGCGGCGCGCCGCTGGCGACCGGCACGCCGACCGCGAGCGGGGCGGACGTCGCGGGCGCCGCGGCCCCGCCGCCCCCGCCGCCGAGCGCCTCGGCGGCACCGGCCAGCTCGGGCGGCAGCTGGCCGACCAGGGCCGACAGGTCGCCGCCGCCGGCCTCCGCGCCACCGCCGTCGCCGTAGGTGACGACGCCGTCCTGCGGGGCGCGCACGGTGAGCGCGTCGACCGTCGCCTCGGCGGCGGTGACGAGCGCCTGGGCCTGCGCGCGCTGGCTGCTGCCGACGGCGTTGAGGGCGTCCTCGACGCTGCCGACGCCCGAGCCGACCGAGGCGACCGCGCTGCGGGCGGCGGCGGCCGTCGCGGCGTAGCGCGCCTCGGCGTCGGCGACGGCCTGCAGCGCCTGCGCGCGGGCCGCGGGGTCGGGCACCTGCTGCGCGGCGGCGCGGCCGGCGGCGAAGGCGTCGGCGGCGGCCTGGTCGAGGGAGTCCTGCAGCGGCGACAGGTCGGCCTGCGGCAGCTGCACGCGGGCGGTCGCGCCGGCGGCCGTCGAGCGGGCCTGCGCGAGGCGCTCCTGCGCCGCCGGGCTGTCGATGCGGGCCAGCACGTCGCCGGCCCGGACGGTCGCGCCGTCGGGCACGACCAGCGCCGCGACCGTGCCGTCGGCGGGCGCCGTCACCGTGCTCGTCGACCGCGCGGTGATCGTCGCGGGCGCGTCGACGACCTCGCTGACCGTGCCGCGGCCGACCTCCTCGACCCGCACGTCGGGCCCGTCGTCGCCGCTGCACCCCGCCAGGAGGACGCCAGCGCTCACGACCAGGGCACCCGCGCGCTTCACCTGCTGATCGTACGGAGCGCGGGCCCGCCCTGCCCCCCGGGAGCGGCGGCGGTCAGCCGCTCGAGAGCTCCGCGCTGCGGTCGCGCGCCGCCTCGAGCGCGGCGAGGAAGGCCGCCGCCACGCCGCGGTCCTGCAGCACCCGCAGCGCCGCCGCGGTCGTGCCGCCGGGCGAGGTGACCGCCTCGCGCAGCAGCGCCGGGTGCTCGCCGGACTCCGCGAGCATCGCCGCGCTGCCGACCGCGGTCTGCACCACGAGCTCGGCGGCGGTCGCGCGCGGCAGGCCGAGCAGCACGCCCGCGTCGACCATCGCCTCGACGACGGCGAAGAAGTACGCCGGGCCGCTGCCCGAGAGCGCGGTGACGGCGTCCTGCTGCGACTCGGGCACCCGCACGACGCGGCCCACCGGCGACAGCAGCGCCTCGACGGCCTCCAGGTGCGCGGCCGTCGCGCGGGTGCCGGCCGACGCGGCCGACATGGCCTGGCCGACGAGCAGCGGCGTGTTGCTCATGACGCGCACGACCGGGGTGCCGGGCGGCAGGGCGGCCTCCAGCGCGGCCAGCGTCACGCCGGCGGCCATCGAGACGACGAGCGCGCCCTCGCGCAGGGCCGGCCCGACCTCGGCGCAGGTGGCGCGGACGTCCTGCGGCTTGACGACGAGCAGCACGACGCCGGCCCGCGCCGCCGCCTCGGCCGGCGACGCCATCGCGACGCCGTAGCGGTCGGCCACCTCGGCGGCGCGCGGTGCGTGCCGCTCGGCGCCGACGACCTCGCGGCCCGAGCGGAGCAGCCCGGCCAGCAGGGCCTCCCCGAGCTTGCCCACCCCGATGACGGCGACGGTCACGCGACCACCCCCAGCCCGCGCAGCCACGACACGAGCACGGCGCCGAGCTCGGGCCCGCGGTCCTCCTGCAGGAAGTGCCCGGCGCCCTCGACCGTCGTGTGCGGCTGGCCCGCGGTGCCCGGCACCTGCGCGGCGAACAGCGCGTCGGCGCCGCGAGTGATCGGGTCGCCGTCGCTGAAGGCGTTGAGCCACGGCCGGTCCCAGCCGCGCAGCACCTCCCAGGCGGCGCGGTTCTCGGCCGCGCCGGCCTGGTCGGGGCGCTGCGGGATGAGGTCGGGGAAGGCCCGCGCGCCGGCCTTGCTCGCGGCGTCGGGGAACGGCGCGTCGTACGCCGCCACGACCTCGGGCGCGAGCTCGGTCGCGCAGCCGAAGGACACGAGCAGGCCGACCGGCAGGTCGGGCGTCCGGCGCACGAAGTCGGCGAAGCGCTGCCACTCCTGCCCCATGGCGTACGAGCCGTCCGGCAGCCCGGTGTTGGCGGTGCACACGCGCGCGAAGCGCACGGGGTGCTCGGCGACCAGGCGCAGGCCGAGCAGGCCGCCCCAGTCCTGGCCGACGAGCGTGACGCCGGTGAGGTCGAGCGCGTCGAGCAGCACCGAGCGCAGCTGCTCCACGTGCCCGGCGTAGGTGTACGCCGCGTCGTCGACGGGCTTGTCGCTGCGGCCGAAGCCGATGAGGTCGGGCGCGACGACGCGCAGCCCGGCGTCGAGCAGCGGCGGCACGACGCGGCGCCACAGGTAGGACCACGTCGGCTCGCCGTGCAGCAGCACCACCGGCGGCGCGTCTCGCGGGCCCTCGTCGAGCAGCGCCATGCGCAGGCCGTCCGACGTCGTCGCGTACGACGGCGCCCACGGGTGGCCGGGCAGGTCGGCGAAGCGCTCGTCGGGCGTGCGGACCACGCCGTCCCGCGGGGTGCTCATGCGGCGGACCCTAGACCCGGCCGGTCAGCGCCGGCGCAGGTCCGGGTGGGCCGGGGCGGCGAGGTTGAGCCGGGTGAAGGCGAGCGCCTCGGCGAGGTCGGCCTCCCGCTCGGCGCGGTCCTCCGCCTTGCGGGTGTTGATCTCCACGACGACCAGCCCGTCGAAGCCGTCGACGGCCAGCCCCTCGAGCAGCTCGGCGCACGGCTGGGTGCCGCGCCCGGGCACGAGGTGCTCGTCGCGGGCCGTGCCGGTGCCGTCGGCGATGTGCACGTGGCCGAGCCGGTCGCCCATCGTGCGGCGCATCGCGAGCGCGTCGGTCTTGCTGACGCTGGTGTGCGACGTGTCGAGGGTGAAGTGCGGGAAGTCCTCGACGGTCGGGTCCCAGTCGGGCGCGTACGGCGTCACCTGGGTCCCGCGGGCGCGCAGCGGGAACATGTTCTCCACCGCGAAGGTCACGTCGGTCTCCTCGTGCATCTGCCAGAGGCCGCCGACGAACTGCCGGGCGTAGTCGCGCTGCCAGCGGAACGGCGGGTGCACCACGACCGTCTCGGCGCCGAGCTCCTCGGCGGCGTCCTTGGCGCGCACGAGCTTGGCCCACGGGTCGTTGCCCCACACCCGCTGCGAGATGACCAGGCAGGGCGCGTGGATCGCGAGGATCGGGATCTGGTGGAAGTCCGACAGCCGTCGCAGGGCCGCGACGTCCTGGCTGACCGGGTCGCCCCAGACCATGACCTCGACGCCGTCGTAGCCGAGGTGCGCGGCCATCTCGAAGGCCGCGGCGGTCGGCTCCGGGTAGACGCTCGCCGTCTCCAGCGCGACCTTCGCCGCGGGCACGTGGGGGAGCACGGGAGCGTCCATGGGAGGCGCAGCGTACGGCGGGGCGGGCCGGGCCGCCTCAGCCGCCCGCGAGCCAGTCGAGCCGGCGCAGCGTGACGCCCTCGCGCAGCGCCCACGGGCACACGTCGACCGACGCCAGGCCGCAGGCGCGCAGGGCCTCCTCGGCGACGACGGCACCCGCGAGCAGCTGCCCGGCGCGGTTGGCCGAGACCCCCGGCAGGCGGGTGCGCTCGGCGGCCGTCATCGGGGCGAGCAGCTCGACGGTGCGGCCGAGGCTGGCGAGCGTCAGCCGCCGCGGCACGCGCGGGCCCTCGGTCGACGGCGCCGCGCCCCCGAGCCGCGCGAGCGAGCGGAAGGTCTTGCTCGTGACGACGCCGCGCTCGGGCTCGCCGGCGGCGAGCAGCTGCGCGGCGGCGGGGGCGAGGGCCTCGCGCACGTGCTCGCGCAGCGCGCCGACCGCCCGCTTGCCGGGCGGGTCGGCGTCGCCGAGCAGCGTGCGCGTCAGGCGCCCGGCGCCGAGCGGCAGGCTGAGCGCGACGTCGGGCTCCTCGTCGCGGCCGGTGGCCAGCTCGAGCGAGCCGCCGCCGATGTCGAGGCACAGCAGCCGCCCGGACGACCAGCCGAACCACCGGCGCACCGCGAGGAAGGTCAGGCGCGCCTCGTCCTCGCCCGGCAGCACCTGCAGCTCGACGCCGCTGCGCTCGCGCACCTGGTCGAGCACCCACGCGCCGTCGGCCGCCTCGCGCACCGCCGAGGTCGCGAAGGCGACGAGGTCCTCGACGCCCTCCGCCTCGGCCGCCGCGCGCGCGTCGCTGACGGCCTCGCACAGCACGCGCGCCCCCTCCTCGCCGAGGGTGCCGTCGTGGTGCAGGAGCTCGGCGAGGTGCAGCGCCGACTTGTGCGAGCGGACCGGGTCGGGGTGGCCGCCGCGGTGCGCGTCGACGACGAGCAGGTGGACGGTGTTGGACCCCACGTCGAGCACGCCGAGCCGCATGCGGCGGACGCTACCCATGCGCGGGCGCGCGACCCCGACCGGCGCTCGTTAGACTCGTCCCCCGTGTGGGGGCAGAGCGCGTGACGTCCGCGGAGCACGACGTGCCCGCGCTCGCGTCCGAGGTGGCGCAGGAGACGGCGACCGACGGCCGGCGGGGCTACACGCGGGTGCTGCACGACGTGCCGGCGTGCGTGCTGCTCGTCGACCTCGGCGACCGCACCGTCGTGCACGCCAACCCCGCCGCCCGCGCGCTGGCGCCCGGCCTGGCCCTGCCGGTGCACGCCGAGCAGTGGGCGCACGCCGCCCGGCTCGCCCCGCCCGGCGGCGGCGAGTACGCCCCCGGCGAGAGCCCGGTCGAGCAGGCGGTCGCCGGCGAGCCGGTCTTCGGCGCCCCGGTCGTCGCGCACGGCGCCGGCGGGCGCCGCCCGCTGTGGGTCACCGGCTTCCCCGTGCCGACCGACAGCGGCACGCTGGCGATGCTCGTGCTGTTCGACGTGCAGACCGACCTGCCCGAGGTCGAGATGCGCGACCGCGCGGTCATCGCCGCCGGCCTGTCGTTCACCATCGTCGACCCGCGGCAGCCCGACAGCCCGCTGGTCTACGTCAACCCGGCCTTCGAGCGCACCACCGGCTACTCGGCGGAGGAGTCGGTCGGCCGCAACTGCCGCTTCCTGCAGGGCCCCGACACCGACCCGGCCGCCGTGCAGCGCGTGCGCGACGCGCTGGAGCGCGAGGAGCACGCGGTCGTCACGCTGCTCAACCACCGCAAGGACGGCACGGCCTTCTGGAACGAGCTGTCGATCTCGCCGGTCTACGACGGCGAGGGCGCCCTCACCCACTTCGTCGGCATCCAGGCCGACGTCACCGCGCGCGTCGCGGTCGAGCAGGAGCGCGAGCGCCACCTCGCCGCCGAGCAGGCCGCGCGCGGCTCGGCCGAGCAGGCGCAGCGCCGCCTGGCGCTGCTGGCCGAGGCCACCTCGATGCTCGCGGCGACCCTCGACGTCGACCAGTCGCTCGACCGGCTGGTGCGCCTCGTCGTGCCGATCATGGCCGACTGGTGCACCGTGCACCTGCTCGCCGACGACGGCGGGGTCGAGCGCCTCGTGAGCACCCACGCCGACCCGGAGCGCGAGCCGCTGCTGCGCCGCCTCGAGGAGCTGCAGCCGACCGCGCTCAACGAGCGCTCGGCGACCGAGTCCGTGCTCCGCGGCGGCCCGCCCGTGCTCGTGCCCACCATCACGCCCGGGGTGCTGCGCGACCGGATCGACGACCCCGAGCTGGTCGGGCTCTACGAGCAGCTCGGCTACGGCTCCGCGGTCGTCGTGCCGCTGCGGGCGCGCAACCACGTGCTCGGCGCGCTGACGCTCATCACCGACGGCTCCGGGCGCACCTTCGACGAGGACGACCTCGCGATGGCCGCCGACCTCGCCCGCCGCGCGGCGCTCACCGTCGACAACGCCCGGCTCTACCAGCGCGAGCACGACGTCGCGGAGTCGCTGCAGCGCAGCCTGCTGCCGACCCTGCCGCGCGTCGCCGGCCTCGACGTGGCCGCGCGCTACCTGCCCGGCTCGACGGCCGCGCAGGTCGGCGGCGACTGGTACGACCTGTTCGTGCTCCCCGACGGCACCGTCGGCCTCGCGGTCGGCGACGTCATGGGCCACGACATGACCGCGGCCGCGGCGATGGGCCAGCTGCGCTCGGTGCTGCGCTCGTACGCCTGGCAGGGCGACTCGCCGGCCCTCGTGCTGGACCACCTCGACCAGCTGGTGCAGGGCCTGGAGATGGCCCAGCTCGCGACCGCCCTCTACAGCCGCCTGACCCTGCCGGTCGACGGCCGGAGCGGCGTGCTCGAGCTGGCCAACGCCGGGCACCTGCCGCCGGTGCTGCGCGCGCCCGACGGCACGACGCGCCTGCTCGACGAGGCGCAGTCGCTGCTCGTCGGCGCGGCCCTCGGCCTGGAGCGCACCGAGGTGTCCGTGCCGGTCGAGCCGGGCTCGATGCTCGTGCTCTACACCGACGGCCTGGTCGAGCAGCGCGGCGTCGACCCCGACGCGGGCCTCGAGCGCCTGCGCCAGGCGGTCGCCGAGCTCGACACGTCGGGCGGCGCGAAGGGCGCCTGCGACGCCCTGCTCGACGCCCTCGACGGGCGCGAGCGCGACGACGACGTGGCGCTGCTCGTCGTCTGCGTCGACCCGTGAGGGTCGCAGGGGGCGACGGACCCGTGAGGGTCGCCATGAGCGACGGACCCGTGAGGGTCGCGGAGGGCGACGGGGCCGTGGGGGTCGCGTGACGCGCGTCGACCTCGCGTCGCCGCGCCTGCGCGAGGTCGACCCCGACCACGTGCGCGACTGGGTCGAGTTCGGCGACCCCGCCGACGACGCCCACGTGGTGCGGGCCGACCTCACCTGGCTGCTGTCGTCGTGGACCTGCGTCTACGGCGCCGGCTGCCACGGCATCGTCGAGGGCGAGGCCGAGAAGGGCTGCTGCAGCCACGGCGCGTTCTGGAGCGACGACGACGACCGCGCCCGGGTCGAGGGCCACGCCGCGCGGCTCAAGCGCAAGCACTGGCAGCACGCCGACACCGGCCGGCGCGACGGCATCAGCGAACTCGACGAGCTCGAGGGCGAGCCCGCCGAGCGCACCCGCCGCGTCGACGGCGCGTGCCTGTTCCTCAACCGGCCGGGCTTCGCCGGCGGCGAGGGGTGCGCGCTGCACGCGCTCGCCCTGCGCGACGGCCTGCACCCGCTGCAGACCAAGCCCGACGTGTGCTGGCAGCTGCCGGTGCGGCGCACGCAGGAGCGGGTGACCCGGCCGGACGAGGTCGAGGTGCTGGTGTCGTCGATCGGCGAGTTCGACCGCCGCGGCTGGGGCCCGGGCGGCGAGGACCTGCACTGGTGGTGCACGGGCTCCCCCGACGCCCACGTCGGCGCCGAGCCGCTGTACGTGTCGTACGCCCCCGAGCTCACGGCGCTCGTCGGCGCGGAGGCGTACGCCGTGCTGGCCCGGCTGTGCGCGGAGCGCGCCGGGCTGCCGCGGCACCCGGCGACCGCCGCCGCGCTCGCGGCCGGCACGACTGGCAGGATCTGAGCGCAGCACGGCACTCCTGCCACTCGAACCGGGTCGACGGCGGGACGACAGTGGCGGTCACGAGGGCGGACCGGCCGCCCGCCCGCCCGAGGAGGCGCCGTGCTCGACGTCCACTGCCCCGTCCACGGCCGCACCGTCCTGCTGCCGCACAGCCGCATCCGCGACCTGTGCAACACCGACCGCGGCATCGTGCTCGAGGTCGAGTGCTACGACGGCGCGCGCATCACGCTGGTCACCGGGCGCGCCGCCCGCCCGGCCTGAGCCGGCCCCGTCAGGCCTCGAACTTGTAGCCCAGCCCCCGCACGGTGACGAGGTGCTGCGGGGCGCCCGGGTCGGGCTCGATCTTGGCGCGCAGCCGCTTGACGTGGACGTCGAGGGTCTTGGTGTCGCCGACGTAGTCGGCGCCCCACACCCGGTCGATGAGCTGGCCGCGGGTGAGCACCCGCCCGCAGTTGCGCAGCAGCAGCTCGAGCAGCTCGAACTCCTTGAGCGGCAGCTGCACCGGCGTGCCGTCCACGCTCACGACGTGGCGGTCGACGTCCATGCGCACCGGCCCGGCGGCGAGCGCCGTCGACGGCGCCTCCTCGGGCTCGGCGCCGCGGCGCAGCACCGCGCGCATGCGGGCCAGCAGCTCGCGCGTGGAGTACGGCTTGGTGACGTAGTCGTCGGCGCCGAGCTCCAGGCCGACGACCTTGTCGATCTCGCTGTCGCGGGCGGTCAGCATGATGACGGGCACCGACCCGCGCTGGCGCAGCTGGCGGCACACCTCGGTGCCCGACAGGCCCGGGAGCATGAGGTCGAGCAGCACCAGGTCGGCGCCGCTGCGGTCGTACTCCTCGATCGCGGCCGGGCCGGTCTGGGCGACGGCGACCTCGAAGCCCTCGGCCTTGAGCAGGTAGGAGAGCGGGTCGGAGAAGGACTCCTCGTCCTCCACGAGCAGCACGCGGGTCATGCGGTCCTCTCGGCTGAGCGGTACGGGGCGGAGCGGGGCGCCGCCAGAGCCGGGGCGTCGCCCGGCTCGTCGTCGGCGGGGGCGCTGGCCGCCGGCAGGCGGAGCGTGAAGGTGGAGCCGGAGCCCTCGACGCTCCAGACGTCGACCTCGCCGCCGTGGTTGGTGGCGACGTGCTTGACGATGGCGAGGCCGAGCCCGGTGCCGCCGGTGACCCGGCTGCGGGCGGGGTCGGCCCGGTAGAAGCGCTCGAAGACGCGCTGCAGGTCGCGCTCGGCGATCCCGATGCCCTGGTCGGTGACGCTCACCTCGACGGCGCCCTCGACGAGCCGCACGGCGGTCGCGACGCGGGTGCGGTCGGGGCTGTACGCGACGGCGTTGTCGAGCAGGTTGGCCAGGGCGGTGACGAGCTGGCCCTCGCTGCCGCGCACCCACAGCCCGCGGTGGCCGCCGCGCACCAGGTCGATGCCGCGGGAGGCGGCGACGGTGCGGGTGCGGTCGAGGGCCTCGGTGACGACGCGGTCGACCGCGACGGGCTCGGGGTCGGGCAGCGGGTCGGCGCCCTGCAGGCGCGACAGGTCGATGAGCTCCTGCACGAGCCGGGCGAGGCGCTCGGCCTCGTGCTGCACCCGGCCGGCGAAGCGGCGCACCGCGACGGGGTCCTCGGAGCACCCGACGAGCGCCTCGGCCAGCAGCGACATCGCGCCGACCGGGGTCTTGAGCTCGTGGCTGACGTTGGCCACGAAGTCGCGGCGCACGTCCTCGACGCGGTGGGCCTCGGTGACGTCCTCGACGAGCAGGGCGACGTGGCCCTGGCCGCCGAACGGCGCGAGGCGAACGCGGACGTCCTCGGGCACCCGGCCGAGCCGGGTCGCCGGCAGGCGGAGCTCGACCTCGGCGTCGGTGCCGCTGCGGCGGGTGTCGTAGACCAGGCGGCGCAGCTCGGCCACCGGCACGCGGGCGGCCCGCACGACGCCGAGGTCGTGGGCCGCGCGGTTGGCGAGCACGACCTCGTCCGCGCCGTCGAGCACCGCGACCGCGACGGGGAGCGCGTGGATGACGTCGACCGCGCTCGGCACGTCGGGGCGGGTCAGCGGCGGGGGCGCCGCGACGGGCGCCGGGGCGCTGCGGCCGCGCCAGGCCAGGGTGCCGAGCACGACGAGGACGCCGGCCACGAGGCCGACGACCGTGCCGAGCACGACCGCCCACAGCAGCTCCACGAGGGGGATGCTAGGCGCCCGTGCACAGCGGGTGATCGCGCCGGCACCGCCCCCGCGGAGGTGTTCACCGGGCGTACCCGACGGGTTCACGGTCCGTACCGGCGGCGCAGCAGGGGCGCCCCCGTACCCTCGACCCCATGCGCGACGCCTACCACGAGGACCTCGACGCCATCTCCCACGTGCTCGTGGAGATGGCCAACCTGGTCGGCTCGGCCATGAGCCGGGCCACCACCGCCCTGCTCGACGCCGACCTCCAGCTGGCCGAGCGGGTGATCGCCAACGACGACGCCGTCGACGCGCTCTACCGCGACACCGAGGCCAAGGCCTTCGAGATCCTGGTGCGCCAGCAGCCGGTCGCGACCGACCTGCGCCAGGTCGTCACGTCGCTGCGCATGGTCGCCGACCTCGAGCGCATGGGCGACCTCGCCCTGCACGTCGCCAAGGTCGCCCGCCGCCGCTACCCCGCCTCGGCCGTCCCGCCGGAGCTGCGCGCGACGATCCTGCAGATGGGCCACGCCGCCGAGGAGATCGTCGCCAAGGCCGGCAGCGTCATCGCCCGCCGCGACGTCGACATGGCCTTCGAGCTCGAGAAGGACGACGACGTCATGGACGGGCTGCACCGCCAGCTCTTCCAGGCGATGCTCGCGCCCGAGTGGGCCAACGGCGTCGAGGCCGCGATCGACATCGCGCTCGTCGGCCGCTACTACGAGCGCTTCGCCGACCACGCCGTCTCGGTCGCCCGCCGGGTCGTCTACCTGGTGACCGGCGAGCGGCACGACGCCCCGGCCTAGCGGCTACGTCCCCTGGGCGGCGACCGCGGCGGCTGCGGTCGCCGCGGCCTCCGGGTCGAGGTACTCCCCGCCCGGCACGGTCGGGCGCAGGTCGTCGTCGAGCTCGTAGCGCAGCGGGATGCCGGTGGGGATGTTGAGCCCCGCGATGGCGTCGTCGCCGATGCCGTCGAGGTGCTTGACCAGGCCGCGCAGCGAGTTGCCGTGCGCCGCGACGAGCACCGTCCTGCCGGCGCGCAGGTCGGGCACGAGCGCGTCGTACCAGTACGGCAGCATCCGCGCGACGACGTCGGCGAGGCACTCGGTGCGCGGCACGAGGTCCTGCGCGAGCGCGGCGTAGCGCGGGTCGGTGCTCACGTCGTACGGGTCGCCGGCGGCGATGGGCGGCGGCGGCACGTCGAACGAGCGGCGCCAGAGCATGAACTGCTCCTCGCCGAACTCCTCGCGCACCTGCTTCTTGTCCTTGCCCTGCAGCGCGCCGTAGTGGCGCTCGTTGAGCCGCCACGAGCGGTGCACCGGCACCCACAGCCGGTCGGCGGTCTCGAGCGCGAGGTGCGCGGTGCGGATCGCTCGCTTCTGCAGGCTGGTGTGCAGCACGTCCGGCAGCACGCCGGCGGCGGTGAGCAGGGTGCCGCCGCGGCGGGCCTCGGCCTCGCCCTTGGCGGTCAGGTCGACGTCGACCCAGCCGGTGAACAGGTTCTTCTGGTTCCACTCGCTCTCGCCGTGGCGGAGCAGGATGAGCGTCGACATGCGGCCCATCCTGTCAGGGCGGGCCGGGGCGCTCAGCGGCGGACGTCGCGCCGCGGCGAGCGGTCGGGCGTGCCGGCCGGGCGGCGCCCCGCGCCGTCGGCGTGCACCTTGGCCGCCAGGGCCGGGTCGGCGGCGAGCCGGTCGCCGTACGCCAGGGCGAGCAGCGCCTCCTGGTCGTCCTCGAGCGCCTGCAGCACCTCGCCGAGCACGCGGTCGACGCCGTCGACGTCGAGCGCGCCGAGCGGCAGCGAGCCGGCGAGGAACACGTCGCCGACGTCGTCGACGGCGTAGTGCACCGTGCGCCGGCGCAGGTTGCGGCCGAGCAGGTGCCGGTGCAGCGGCCCGGGGTCGGCGACGCCGATGACGTGCACGACGAAGGCCTCGACGGCCACGGCCTGCTCCCCCGCGATGAGCCAGACCAGCGTGCGCGGCCGCCGGCGGCCGTGCAGCACGACCACGTACGCGCCGGCCTCGACGCGCTCGAACGACGCGCCCAGCTCGGTGAGGACGTCGAGCAGCACCCCGTCGAGGCGCCACACCGTCGGGCTCGGCTCCACCGCCTACTCGCTCGGCGGCGGCGTGCGCTCGGGGTCGGCGAAGCGCGCGAAGGCCTGCAGGTTGCGCGTCGACTCGCCGCGCTTGAGCCGCCACTCCCACTCGCGCCGGATCGACGAGGCGAAGCCGATCTCCAGCAGCGGGTCGAACGACTCGTCGGCGTACTGCAGCACGCTGCCGAGCACCCGGTCGACCTCGTCGGCGGTGACGGCGTGCAGCGGCAGCCGCCCGACGAGGTGCACGTCGCCGGACGCGTCCACGGAGAAGGCGACGGCGTACAGGCGCGCGTTGCGGCGCAGCAGGAAGCGGTGGAACTCCTCGACGTTCTCGTCCGGGCGCCGGCAGACGAAGGCCTGCACGAGCAGGGCGTGCCGGCCGACGACCAGCCAGCAGTACGTCGCCAGCTTGTGCTCGCCGGGCAGCTTGCAGAGGAACTGCCCCTCGGCATGCTCCTCGTGCTCGATCCCGGCGTCGACCAGCGCCCCGCGGAGGAGGTCGGCCGTCGCGGTCTGCTCGGTCTGCCCGCTCACCGTCGTGCTCCCGTCTGCCTCGCGGCGCCCTCTGCCACTGCGCCCCCGGTCACTGGGCGACCGCCAGCGGCACGCACGCCTCGCGGTACGTGCGCAGCAGCCCCTCGGCCGTCGCCGCCCACGAGAAGGCGCGGGCGTGCTCGACGGCCCCGCGCGACAGCGCCGGGCGGACGGCGAGCGCGCGCTCGAGCGCCGCGGCCCACGCGCCGTCGTCGTGGCCCGGCACGAGCAGGCCGCTCACGCCGTCGCGCACGGTGGTGCGCAGCCCGCCGACGTCGGTGGCGACCACCGGCGTGCCGCAGGCCTGCGCCTCGAGCGCCACGAGCCCGAAGGACTCGTTGTGCGACGGCACGGCGACGACGTCGGCGGCGACGTACCAGTCGCGCAGCCGGGAGCGGTCGCTCGGCGCCTCGAAGCGCACCGGCAGGTCGAGGTCGGCGGCGAGCGCCTGCAGCGCCGCGGGCGTGCCGGCGCCGTTGCCGCTCGGGCCGCCCACGACGGCGACGACCGCGCGGGCGCGGGTGGCCGGGTCGAGCCGGGCGGCCGCGCGCAGCAGCACGTCCGGCGCCTTGAGCGGCTGCAGCCGCCCGACGAACAGCAGCAGCACCGCGCCCTCGGGCACGCCCAGCCGGCGGCGCGCGGCGGCGGCGCCGCCCGGGCGGAAGTGGTCGAGGTCGACGCCGGGCGGCACCACGTCGACGCGCGAGGGCGCGGCGTCGTAGAGCTCGACGAGCTGGCGGGCCTCGTCGGCGGTGTTGGCGACGAGCCGGTCGGCGGCCGCGACGACCTGCTGCTCCCCGACGACGCGGTGCAGCGGCTCCGGCGCGTCGCCCTCGGCGAGCGAGGCGTTCTTCACGCGGGCCAGCGTGTGCGCGGTGTGCACGAGCGGCACGCCCCAGCGCTCGGCCGCCAGCCACCCCACCTGGCCCGACAGCCAGTAGTGCGAGTGCACGACGTCGTACGCGCCGGGCTCGCGCGCCGCCTCGGCGAGCTGCACGCCGCGGGTGAGCGCGCACAGCTGCGCCGGCAGGTCGTCCTTGCCGAGCCCCTCGTACGGGCCGGCGGTGACGTGGCGGACGGTGACGCCGGGGGCCAGCGCGACGTCCGGCGGGAGGTCGCTGCGCGTGGCGCGGGTGAAGACCTCGACCTCGACGCCGAGGTCGGCGAGCCGCCGGCTGGTCTCGGTGACGTAGACGTTGAGGCCGCCGGCGTCGCCCGTGCCCGGCTGCTCGAGCGGGCTGGTGTGCACCGACAGCACGGCGACCCGCCGCGGGTGCACGCTGGCGACGCGCCGGGGCGCGCCGCGCCTGCTCGTCCGCACCCGACCTCCTCGTCGCGCCGGCGGGCCGCCCGGTCCGCCGGTCGTCCTCCGCCGGTCGTCATGGTGCCCTGCCGGAGCGCTCCTCACCTCACGAGGGTGCTTGCATGAGCACGTGACGCGCACCGCAGTCGTGACCGGGGCCAGCAGCGGGATCGGGGCCGCCACCGCGCGTCGGCTCGCCGCCGACGGCTGGCAGGTGGTCGCGGCCGCCCGCCGGCTCGACCGCCTCGGCGCCCTCGCCGCCTCCGCGCCGGGCGTCCGGCCGTGCGCGCTCGACGTCACCGACCCGCGCTCGGTCGAGCAGCTCGCCGACGCGGTCGCCGCGTGCGACCTGCTCGTCGCCAACGCCGGCGGCGCCTTCGACCTCGCCCCGGTGGTCGAGGGCGACGCGGGCACGTGGGCGCGCACGTACGACGTCAACGTGCTGGGCACGGTGCGCACGGTGCAGGCGCTGCTGCCGCAGCTCGCGGCCGCGCGCGGGCACGTCGTGCTCACCGGCTCGACGGCCGGGCGCTGGGCGTACGAGGGCGGCGGCGCCTACACCGCGGCCAAGCACGCGCTCGTCGCGGTGCGCGAGACGCTCCGGCTCGAGCTCGTCGAGCGCGGGGTGCGCGTCAGCGAGGTGGCGCCCGGCATGGTCGCGACCGAGGAGTTCTCGCTCGTGCGCTTCGCCGGCGACCGCGCGCGGGCCGACGC
>CANKBT010000008.1 GCA_947479995.1 Frankiaceae bacterium
GGCCGCCGACGCCGCCCGCCGCGCCCGCCGCGGCCGCCGCGGCGGGACGGGCCGCTCCCCCGGTGCCGGCCGGGCCGACGCCGACGGCCCCGCCGACGCCCGAGTGGCCGGCGCCGCCGCCGACGAGCGGCGGGCTGGTCATGACCGGGCGGCTCGATCGGCTCGCGGCCGCGCCCTGCACGGCCAGCTCGGTGACGACCGCCGGGCCCTCCATGACCTCGTGCACCGCGGCCAGCCCGCCGGACAGCCAGGCGGCGTGCAGCACCGGCAGCTCCCAGCAGCCCAGCGCCTGCATCGACACCCCGCGGGGGCCGGTGCGGCGCACGACGCCCCGCACGACCAGCAGCCAGGAGTGGAAGACGGTGCTGGCGTAGCCGACCTGCGCGTCCTCGAAGAAGGTGGCGTCGAGCGGGCCGGTGGCGTCGTCGAGCGTCACGAACACCACGCGGCGCCCCGACCGGATCGGCGGCGTCTGGGTGGCGACCTTGACCCCGGCGACGAGCACCTCCTGCCGGCTGCGGCAGCCGAGCAGGTCGCGGGCGTGCGTGGTGCCGAGCTCGGCGAGGAAGCCGGCGTAGGCGTCCATGACGTGCGCGCTCACGTCGAGCCCGAGCTCGACGTGCTCATCTCCGGCAGCCCGCTCGGCGCGGTCTGCTCGGGCGCGTCGCCGAGGTCGAGGGCGAGCTGCACGTCGACCGGCTCGGGCGCGGCGGCGGCCTGCGACTGCCGGGCCTGCCGGCCGCGGACGTCGTCGAGCGCGAGCACCTGCGCCGACCCGCCCGCCGGGCCGGCGGCCGCGGTCGGCCGCCGGCCCCGGCTGCCGACCCGGCGGGCCGCGGCGGCGGTCGAGCGGCTCCACCGGTCGAGCTCGGCGACCTGCAGCAGCAGGTCGCGGCGGGTCACCTGCCCGCGGCGGCGCCCGGGCACCGTCGAGCCCAGGCCGTACAGGCTGTCGAAGGCGCCGGCGACGACGAGCCGCTCGGCGACCGGGCGCGAGACGCGGGCGCGGTGCCAGAAGTCCGACAGCGAGGCGTACGGGCGGCCGGCGGTGATGCGGGCGACCTCGGCGTCGTTGATGCCCTTGACCTCGTCGAGGCCGATCCGGATGCCGTAGCCGCGGGCGTCGGGCAGCCGGCGGTCGGGGCGCTGGCGCGGGGACGGGCCGTCGGGGCGCAGGCCGTAGGTCGACGCGCCCGCGGCGCCGTCGTCCGGGCGGTCAGCGGGTCCGTGCTCGACGACGCCGCCTGCCACCTGGTCGAGGATCGCCGGCGGCGGCTCGCCGAGCGGGTGCACGCGCTCGACGGCGTAGCCGGCCTCGGACAGGTTGACGTCGAGCGAGAGCACGGCGATGCCGAACTGCCGGGCGTCGTCGAGGATCAGCCGCTTGGGGTACATGCCGGGGTCGTGCGTGAGCACCCCGGCGAGGAACGCCGCCGGGTGGTGCGCCTTGAGCCAGGCCGACTGGTAGGTCGGCAGGGCGAAGGCCGCGGCGTGGGCCTTGCAGAAGCCGAACGAGCCGAAGGCCTTGAGCACCGTCCAGACCTGCTCGACGACCGCGGCGTCGTAGCCGGCGGCGAGCGCCGTCGGCACGAACCAGACCCGCACCTCGTCCTGGCCGTCCGGGTCGCCGAGCGCCCGGCGGGCCTCGTCGGCCTCGGCGAGCGAGCAGCCGGTCATGGTGCTGACGATCTGCAGCACCTGCTCGTGGAAGACGACGACGCCCCAGGTCTGGGCGAGGTGCGGCGCGAGGTCGGGGTGGGGGTAGACCGGCTCGGCCCAGCCCTGCCGGGCCTCGAGGAACGGCCGCACCATGTCGCTCTTGACCGGCCCGGGCCGGAACAGCGAGATGTCGACGATGAGGTCCTCGAACGTCTCGGGGGCGAACTTGCCGACCAGCTCGCGCTGGCCGGGCGACTCGATCTGGAAGCAGCCGAGCGTGCGGGTCGACTGCACGAGCCGGAAGGTCGCCGGGTCGTCGCGCGGCACCGCGTCGACGTCGACGTCGACGCCGTCGACCCGCTTGACCTCCTGCACCGCGTACGCCATCGCCGACTGCATGCGGATGCCGAGCACGTCGAGCTTGAGCAGCCCGAGCTCCTCGACGTCGTCCTTGTCGAACTGGCTCATGGGGAAGCCCAGCCAGCTGGACTCGACGGGGGTGCGGTCGAGCAGGGTGCGGTCGCTGAGCAGCACGCCGCACGGGTGCAGCGCGACGTGCCGCGGCAGGCCGTCGAGCCGCTCGACGAGGCGCAGCACCATGTCGACCCGGCCGGCGTCGTCGCCCTTGCCCAGCCCGCTGGCCCGCAGCTCGGGCAGGTCGCGCAGCGCCGCCCGCACCTGGCTGGCGCGGATGTGCGGGAACGCCTTGGCCAGCGCGTCGACCTCGCCGGGCGGCAGGCCGAGGGCGGCGCCGACGTCGCGGATGCCGTGCCGGGCGCGGTAGGTGTCCATCATCGACACGCAGGTGCAGCGCTCGCCGCCGTAGCGGGCCAGGACCTGCTCGTAGACCTCGGTGCGGCGCGCGGACTCGACGTCGAGGTCGATGTCGGGCAGCTGGTGGCGCAGCGGCGACAGGAACCGCTCCATGAGCAGGCCGTAGCGGATCGGGTCGACGTCGCTGATGCCCAGCAGGTAGGTCACGAGCGAGCCGGCGCCGCTGCCGCGGGCCGCCGCGCGCACGCCCATGCCCTTGATGAGGTCGACGACGTCGGCGACGGTGAGGAAGTACGACGGGTAGCCGAGCTGCCGCACGACGTCGAGCTCGTCCTCGAGCCGGGCGAGGGCCGTCGCGTCGCGGGCCATGCCCCGGCGGCCGAAGCCGGCCTCGCAGCGCTCGCGCAGCACCGCCTCGGCGTCGCCGTCGACCTCGAGCTCGGGGAAGTGCACCTCGCCGATGCCGAGGTCGCCGCGCGGGTCGACCGCGCAGCGCTCGGCCTCGGCCCGGGTGCGGGCCAGCAGGCCGCGGCCGCCGTCGTCGAGCCCGGCCGCGCGGGCGACCTCCTCGGCGACGTCCGCCATCTCCTTGCCGCTCTTGAGGCAGGCCTCGGCGTTGCGGCGGTCGACGTGGCGGGCGTCGAGGGCGACCAGCCGGCGGGCGGCGTCGAGCACGTCGGCGGTCGGGGCGTCGCGGCGGTCGGCGTAGCGCACGACGTTGGTGAGCACGGCGCTGGCGCCGCGCTCGTGCGCGAAGCCGAGCATGCGGGCGCCGCGGACGGCGTCGCCCTGCGCCCGGTGCGACACCACCTCGACGACGACGGCGTCGCGGCCGAGCACGTCGCGCCAGCGGTCGAGGTGGGCGGCCGCGAGGTCGGGGCGGCGGTCGCCGAGCGCCCGGCCGAGCTCGGACTGCGGGCCGAGCAGCACCGCGAGCGCCCCGGCCTGGGCGGCGGCGCCGGCGTGCTCGGCGACGAGGTCGAGGCTGCTCACCGGGCTGCCGCGCTCGCCGGCGAGGTGGGTGGCCGACACCAGCCGGCACAGCGCCGACCAGCCGCGGCCGTCGCGCGCGAGCAGCGTGACGCGCGGCAGCCCGCGCACGCCGGGGGCGACCTCGGGCTCGAGGAACGCCCCGCCGCGGGCCGGGGTCGCCCGGCCGGGCCGGGCCCGCGGCGGGGCGAGCGGCCGCACCGCGAGGTCGACGCCGAAGACCGGCCGGATGCCCGCGCTCATGCAGGCCTTGGCGAACTTCACCGCGCCGTAGGCGCCGTCGCGGTCGGTGAGGGCGAGGGAGTCCATGCCGTGCTCGGCCGCGCGCTCGACGAGGGCGGCCGGGTGCGAGGCGCCGTGGCGCAGCGAGTAGCCGCTGGCCACGTGCAGGTGGACGAAGGGGTCGGACACGGCGCTAGGACGACCGGCGCAGCGGCGCGACGCGCGCGGAGGCCAGCACGGCCTCCTCGGCGACGCGCAGGAAGGCCGCGGCGTCGCGCAGCAGGTCGTCGGCCTCGCGCGGGGTGACCACGGCGAGCCCCGCCTCGGCGGCGGCGCGGGTGCGGGCGCCCTCGGCGAAGAAGGCGGCCCACTCCCCCAGCTCGGGCGCGACGGCGGCGAGCAGCACCCAGGCGCTGGTCGGCCGGGAGCGGCCCCCGCGGCCGGCCGGGCCGGCGGGCTCGGCGCGGCAGGCCAGGACGGCGGCGGCCGCCCGCAGCGCGGCGAGGTGGGCGCCGGCGTAGCGCGCGGCGGGCGCGGTGGCCCGCGCGGCCTCGGCCAGGCCGCGCGTGGACAGCTGCAGCAGGGTGGCGGCGGGCAGCGGCGAGGTGCCCATCAGTCGAGCACCCGGGCCAGGACCCACGCGCCGGTCGACCAGGCGAAGCACAGGTCGTAGACCCCGGTGCCGGCGCCGCTGGCGCGGGCCGAGCCGCTGCCGGCCTCGACGCGCCACCAGTCGCGCTCGCCGTCGTCGAGCCCGGCGCCGCCCGCGACGGACGCGCCGACGTCGGGCGCCGGCTCGCCCCAGGCCCGCTGGGCCCACTTCGGCGAGGGCGGGATCGGGGCGGTCTCGAGCGGCGCGGGCGCGCTGCCGGCGCCGACCTCGCTGCTGGCGTCGCCGCTGGCCAGGGCGTGCACCGCCGGGGCGCGCCACCACTGGCCGGACTCGGTCCAGCGGCCGAGCACCTCGCGCACGACGTAGTGCCGGCCGCGCCAGAGGAACTGGTCGGGGTCGCCGTCGCGGCGGAGCACCTCGACGGGGTCGGGGAACAGTCGGGACACGGGCGGCCTCCTCCCAGGGGCGGACCGCGCAGCGGGTGCTGCGCGACGGGCTGCCGGGGGAAGGCGGCACGGGGGCGCCACGGGCCGACCCGGCCCGGGCGAAGCGCTTCCCCACGCTCCGCCCGGGACGGGTGGTCCGCCCACCGGTGCGCGCGGGTCGAGGACGCGCGCCGGCGGGCGGGGCTCGTGCCGCACCCAGCGGCCGGGCCCGCGAGAGCCCTGCCGCTGCTCGTGCAGGGCCGGCGATCCGAAGATCGTCGAACACCTGTTCGAACGACACGGACAGTAGACCCTGCTCCCGACAGCGCCGTCAACCGTCGACCCCGGGTCGAGGGACGGGGCCGCAGCAGCCCTGCTTGCCCGCCCGCCGGAGCGGCTACTAAGGTCAGCCTGACCAAAGGCGCCCGCCCCTTGGCGACGAACGAGAGGGAGCGCCCGTGCTCGCCAACGCCCTGATCGGCCTGCGCGAGGGCCTCGAGGCCGGCCTGATCGTCAGCATCCTGCTCGCCTACCTCGTCAAGACCGGCCGCCGCAGCGCGCTGCCCGGCGTCTGGGCCGGCGTCGCGCTGGCGGTCGCGCTGAGCCTCGGCGCCGGCGCGCTGCTCACCTTCACCACCGCGCACCTGACCTTCGCCCAGACCGAGCTGCTCGGCGGCACCCTGTCGATCGTCGCGGTCGGCCTCGTCACCTGGATGGTGTTCTGGCTGCGCCGCACCGCCCGCGGCCTCAAGGGCGAGCTCCAGGGCCGGGTCGACACCGCGCTGGCCACCGGCGGGCTCGCGCTCGTCGCGGTGGCCTTCCTCGCCGTGGCGCGCGAGGGCCTGGAGACGGCGCTCATCCTGTGGTCGGCGAGCCGCTCGACGACCGGCAGCACGCCGCTGCTCGGCGCCCTGCTCGGCCTCGGCGCCGCGCTGGTGCTCGTCGCCCTGCTCTACCGCGGCGCCCTCACCCTCGACCTGCGCCGCTTCTTCACCGTCACCGGCGCGCTGCTCGTCGTCGTGGCCGCCGGGGTCCTGGCGTACGGCGTCCACGACCTGCAGGAGGCCCGCTTCCTGCCCGGCCTGTCCACCCTCGCGTTCGACCTCGAGGGCACCCTCGCCCCGGCCAGCTGGTACGCCACGCTCGTCAAGGGCTTCTTCAACCTCGCGCCGCAGATGACGGTGCTCGAGGTGGCGGTCTACCTCGCCTACCTGCTCCCCGTCCTCGCGCTCTACCTGCGCCGGGACGCCCGCACGCCGGCGCCCGCGCCGCAGCCCCAGCCCTAGCCCTCGCCCGCTCCTCAGCCCCCACCCCCGGAGACCCCGTGCCCCGCCGCACCGCCCTGCTCGCCCTCGCCCTCGGCACCGCCGCCGGCCTCACCGCCTGCGCCGAGGAGCCGGGGTCGGGCGCCGACGCCGCCGCCGACGCGGGCGGCCCCGTCGCCGTCACCGCCACCGACGACTCCTGCGAGCTCAGCCGCACCGCGCTCACCGCCGGCCGCAACGTCTTCACGATCACCAACGCCGGCAGCCGGGTCACCGAGGTCTACGTCTACGAGGGCGACCGCGTCGTCACCGAGAAGGAGGACATCGGGCCGGGCGTGGAGTACGAGCTCACGACCCAGATCCCCGCGGGCGAGTACGACGTCGCGTGCGTGCCCGGCATGGTCGGCGACGGCATCCGCACGCCGGTCACCGTGACGGCGGCCGCCGGCGGCGAGGAGGTCGACCCCGCGCAGCAGCAGGCGGTCGACGCCTACCGCGCGTACGTGCAGGAGCAGGCCGATGCGCTCGTGCCGCTCGTGGCGGAGTTCGCGGCGGCGGTCAAGGCCGGCGACGTGGAGCGGGCCAAGGCGCTGTACGCCCCCAGCCGGGTGCCG
The DNA here is from genome assembly GCA_947479995.1 of Frankiaceae bacterium. GTDB lineage: Bacteria > Actinomycetota > Actinomycetes > Mycobacteriales > SCTD01 > CANKBT01. Next base: position 6,563 of record CANKBT010000008.1, read on the forward strand.
TGGGAGGCCGTCGAGCCGGTGGCCGAGAGCTTCGGCGACCTCGACCCGAAGGTCGACCTGCGCGAGGCCGACCTCGAGGAGGGCCAGGACTGGACCGGCTGGCACCGCCTGGAGAAGGCGCTGTGGGTCGACGGCAGCACCGCCGGGCTGGAGGGCGTCGCCGACCAGCTGGTCGCGGACGTCACCGACCTGCAGGGCCGCGTGCAGAACGCCGACCTGTCGGCCGCCTCGATCGGCAACGGCGCCAAGGAGCTGCTCGACGAGGTCGCCACCGGCAAGGTGACCGGCGAGGAGGAGGCGTTCAGCCACACCGACCTCGTCGACTTCGACGCCAACCTCGCCGGCGCGGAGAAGGCGTACGAGGTGCTGTCGCCGATCGTGCGGGCCGAGGACCCGGCGCTCGCGACCGAGCTCGAGGCGCAGTTCGCCGCCGTCGAGGCCGCGCTGGCGCCGTACGCCACCGGCGGCGGCACCTACGTCTCGTACGACACCGTCACCGAGGACCAGCGGCGCGAGCTCGCCCGCGTCGTCGACGCCCTCGGCGAGCCGCTGTCGCGCCTGGCCGCCGTCGCGGCCTCCTGACCGTGGCCGACGTCTCGCGCCGCCGCGCCCTGGGCCTGCTGGGCGCCGGGGCCGTCGGCGCGGGCGTCGCCGGGCTCGGCGTCACGGGTGTCCGGGCGGCGACCGACCCGGCGCCGTCCGCGCCCGTCGTGCCGTTCCACGGCGCGCACCAGGCCGGCATCACGACGCCCGTGCAGGGCCACCTGCACTTCGCGTCGTACGACGTGACGGCCCGCGACCGGGCGGGGCTGGTCGCCCTGCTGCAGCGCTGGACGGCCGCCGCGGAGGCGCTCACGGCCGGCCGCGAGGTCGGCCGTGACGGCGCCGTCGGCGGCCCGGCGCTGGCCCCGCCGGAGGACACGGGAGAGGCCCTCGGCCACGACGCCTCGCGCCTGACGATCACGGTCGGCTTCGGGCCGTCGCTGTTCGACGGGCGCTACGGCCTGGCCGACCGCCGGCCCGCCGCGCTGGCCGACCTGCCGCGGTTCGCCGGCGACGCGCTGCGGCCCGAGCGCAGCGGCGGCGACCTGTGCGTGCAGGCGTGCGCCGACGACCCGCAGGTGGCCGTGCACGCCGTCCGCAACCTGACCCGGCTGGCGGCCGGCGCGGCCGCCGTCCGGTGGGCGCAGCTGGGCTTCGGCCGGGCGGCGTCGACCAGCGCCGCGGAGGAGACGCCCCGCAACCTGTTCGGCTTCAAGGACGGCACGGCCAACGTGCTCGCCGACGACGACGCGGCCCTCGACGAGCACGTCTGGGCGGCCGCCGGCGACGGCGCCGACTGGATGGCCGGCGGGTCGTACCTCGTCGCCCGCGACGTCCGCATGGTCATCGAGACGTGGGACCGCACCTCGCTGCAGGAGCAGGAGCTCGTCGTCGGTCGCACCAAGGGCGAGGGCGCGCCGCTCGGGCGCACGTCCGAGCGCGACCCGCTGGTGCCCTCGGAGCTGCCGCTGCGCTCGCACGTGCGGCTGGCGCACCCCGACAACCACGGCGGGGCGCGGATGCTGCGCCGCGGCTACAACACGGTCGACGGCACCGACGGCGTCGGCCACCTCGACGCCGGGCTGTTCTTCCTGGCCTACCAGCGCGACCCGCGGCGCGCCTTCGTGCCGGTGCAGCGGGCGCTGGCGCGCGACGACCTGCTCGGCGAGTACCTGCGGCACGTCGGCTCGTCGCTGTGGGCCGTGCCGCCCGGCGTGCGGCCGGGGCAGTGGCTCGGGCAGTCCCTGCTCGGCTGACTAGCGCAGCTCGGTGCGCAGCTCGTGCGCGCCGTCCTCGCGGGTCCACTCGTAGTACAGCCGGGTGCCGCCGTCGGGCAGCGCGAGCTCGTCGAGGTAGCGCAGCCCGCCGCCGGCGTGCGGCGAGCCCAGCGGCGGCCCGGGGTCGGCCTCGAGCGGCCCGAAGCGGCCGTCCGGGCCGAGGGCCGCGACCGCCGTGCCGGTGCGCTCCTCCCAGTTCTCCTCCGCCGTCGCGCGCCCGTCGTACGACGCCCGCACGCCGGTCGGCGTCGCGACGACCGACGCGACGCGCACGCCGCGGGCGTCCCACGCGCCGGGGCGGCCGGCGAGCACCGTGCCGTGCCACGTCCACTCCAGCCCGTCGGGGCTGGTGGCGTAGTCGGTCGTCATGCGGTCGGTGTGGTCGGGGTCGTCGAGCGGGTGCACCGACGCCCACAGGTGCCACCGGCCGGCGGCGTGCAGCAGCACCGGGTCCTTGACGGCCGCGGCCTCGCTGCCCGGCAGCACCGTGCGCGCCGGCGCGAGCGCCAGCCCCTCGGGGGTGGCGGCCTCCAGCACGTCGACGCGCCAGTGCTTGGTGCCCGGCGTCGCGACGCTGACGTAGAGCCGCCACCGGCCCTCGGGCGTGCGCACGAGCGCCGGGCGCTCCAGCGACTCGCCGCCGAAGCGGTCCTTGCCGACGACGGCGACCGTCTCGACGGCGACGCCGTCGGCGGAGCGCGCGACGACGTTGGCGAAGCCGCGTCCCTGCCCGACGGGCCGGCGCAGCCGGTAGGCGAGCACGACGCCGCCGTCCGGGTCGAGGACCGCGCTGGGCGCGCCGGCCCACGCACCGGGGAGGGCGGCGGGCGGGCCGACGACGAGGTCGGACGCCGCCCCGCCGAGCTGCAGGACGACGGTCACCGGCGGGCCTCCAGGCGGGCGCGGACGTGCGGCGGCGGCACGTGGACGGGGGTGTCGGCCAGGTCGAGCCAGTCGGCGTACGACTGCCCGGTCACCTGCTCGAGCAGGCGGACGTCGTCGGCGAAGTGCGGCAGCACCGCCTCGCGCTGGGCGAGCGTCAGCGGCGCGCGCCGGCCGGGCTGGCGCTGCAGGGCGGTGAGCAGCGGCCCGCGGGCGAGCGGGCGCAGCCGGGCCGGCACGTGCGCGCCGTGCGTGCCGCCGAAGCGCAGCAGGGCGCGCAGCACCGCGTTGACCCGGGTGTCGGCGACGTACGGCGAGACGTTCTCCGACGGCACGGCGTCGAGCAGCCCGGTCTGCACGCCGAGGAAGGCGGCGACGCGGTCGAGCGCCTCGCGCGGGGTGTCGCGCAGGTCGCGGTACTTCAGCAGCAGCACCTGCTCGCGCGGGAACAGGCCGTACAGGTGCTCGAGCTGCCGGCCGTACAGGCCCTGCCCGACGTAGTGCCAGAAGTGCGCCCAGCCGGCCGCCCGGCGCCGCGGCTCGGCCTCGACCGCGGCGACGAAGTCGCGCTCGGGCTCCAGGCCCGCGGCCCACAGGTGCGACCAGTTGGAGTGCGCGCGGTCGACGGGGTTGCGCAGCAGCGCGATGAGGCGCGCGTCGGGCAGCAGCCGCCTGATCCGCGCCTGGGCGTCGAGGTCGTAGAGGTAGAACGGCGTCGACTCGCCGCGCAGCGCGCCCTCGGGCGCGCCGTCGAACAGCGCCTCGTAGTCGGCGCGGCGCCAGACGTGCTCCTGGTAGGTCTGGGCGTCGCCAGGGCCCCCCTGCGCCGGCGGCGGGCCGTCGGACAGGAAGAACTTCGGCTCCTTGACCCGCGACAGGTGCAGCTGCGGGTGCTGCTCGAGCGCGGCGTGCAGGGCGGTCGTGCCGGCCTTGGGCACGCCGACGAGCAGGAAGTCGGGCAGGGCCACGGGGCTCCTCGGGACGGGCGGACGGGCGGTCGGGGCGGTCAGCCCCGACAGCGCGCGGCGCCCGCGCGGCCGTGGTCCACGACGCGCCGCGTCACGAGCACGGCGGCGGTGGCGTCCATGGGATGAGCATGCCACAAACGTGCGGGTGCGTAGCGCGGCCCCGGCCGGGCACCGCCCGGGAGCCGCCCCCTGCCCCGAGGAGTGCCCGTGCGCGTGCTCGTGACCGGCTGGTTCAGCCCGCTGCACGGCGAGGCGACCGCCGGCGACCTGCTCGCGGCGGACGCCGTCTGCGCCTGGCTCGACGCCGCGGGCGTGCCGTACGACGTCGCCCGGTCGCCGGTGCTGCACGCGGCCGGCGGCGGCGGCGTGCTGCTCGACGCGGTCGACCCGCGCGACTACACGCACCTGGTCTGGGCCTGCGGGCCGGCCGCCGGCTGGCAGGTCGAGCAGGTGCTCGAGCGCTTCGCGGCGTGCCGCCGGGTCGCCGTCGGCGTCTCGCAGGTGGCGACCACGCCCGACGGCTTCGACGTGCTGCTCACGCGCGACGGCGCGCACGGCGACCGGCCCGACCTGTCGCTCGCGGCCCCGCGCGACGACCTGCCGCCGGTCGTCGCGGTGGTGCGCGCCAACCCGCAGGGCGAGTACCCCGACGGCCGGCACGACCACGCCCACGAGGTCGTCGACGAGGTGCTGCGCCGGCTCGACGCCGCGGTCGTCGAGGTCGACACCCGCGTCGACCCCCGGCGGGTCGTCAGCCGGCGCACGCGCGACGTCGAGGCGGTGCTGGCGCGCGTCGACGCGGTCGTCACCACGCGGCTGCACGGGCTGGTGCTGGCGCTGCGCCACGGCGTGCCCGCCGTCGCCGTCGACCCGGTGCCGGGCGGCGCCAAGGTCGCGCGGCAGGCGGCGGTGCTCGGGTGGCCGGCCGCCCTCGGCGTCGACGGGCTCACGGCGCCGGCGCTCGCCGCCCAGGTGCGGTGGGCGCTGAGCGACGAGGCGCGCGCCCGCGCCCGGGCCCTCGACCCGGACCTCGAGCGGGTGCGCCGCGAGCTGCTCGCGGCGCTGCGCGACTAGCCCCCCGGGGCCGCCGGCGCGGCGTCGTCCGGGTGGGTGTGCGGCTCCTGCGGCGCGCCGACGGCCGCCTCCCGGCCGGGCAGCGCGATCCGGTGCAGGCAGGCGTCGCAGTTCATCCGGACGTCGCCGTGCTGCGCCTCGTCGTAGCGCTCGAGCAGCAGGCCGGCGAGGGCCCCGCTCGCCCCGACCGGCTCGGCGAGGACCACCTCGACGCCCTCGGCGGCGCGGGCCTGCGCCGCGACCTGCGCCGGCAGCCGCCCCGGGCCCAGGAAGTACGGCGCCAGCGAGACCCGCGCGTGCCCCAGGCGCCGCAGCCGGTCGAGCGCCTCGGGCACGGTCGGGCGGGTGGCGCTGGCGAAGGCGACGTCGACCGACGGCCAGGCGCGGCCCTCCCACAGCAGGCGGGCGGTCGCGGCGACCTGGGCGTTGGCGTCGGGGTCGAGGGCGCCGCCGGCGACGAGCAGCACGGGGTCGTCGGGCGAGGCCCCCGCCTCGGCGAGCCGCCGGGCGACGACCTCGACGAGCACCGGGTGCGGCCCGAGCGGCCGGCCGTAGCGCAGCCGCAGCGACGGGTGGTCGCGCCGGCCCTCCTGCACCGACGCCGCGACGTCGGTCTTGCTGTGCGACGCCGGGGTGAGCAGCAGCGGCAGCACGACGACGTCGCGCTCCCCCGCCGCGGCCAGCGCGGCGAGCGCGGCCCGCACCGAGGGGCTGGCGTTGTCGACGTGGGCGGCGGCGGTGCGCAGGCCCGGGCGCCGGGCGCGGGCGAGCGCCAGCAGGTCCTCCACCACGCGCTGCGGCTCCGGGGCGCGCGAGCCGTGGGCGACGGCCAGCAGCACGGGGGCGCCGGCCGGGCCGGGCGCGGGCGTCACGGCGCGACCCGCGCGGCGACGACCTCGCCGACGACGACGACCGCGGGGGCCCGCAGCCCGGCGGCGTCGCGGGCGGCGTCCTGGAGCGTCGTGACGACGGTGCGCTGGTCGGGCAGCGAGCCCGACTGCACGACGGCGACCGGCGTGCCCGGCGCGCGGCCGTGGGCGACGAGCGCGGCGCACACCACCTCGAGCCGCTCGACGGCCATGAGCAGCACGACGGTGCCGCCCAGCCGGGCGAGCGCGTCCCAGTCGACGGTCGACCCGGGGTGGTCGGGCGCGAGGTGCGCGCTCACGACGGCGAAGGACTGCGTCACCCCGCGCGCGGTGACCGGGATGCCGGCGAGCGCGGGCACCGCCAGCGCGCTGCTCACGCCGGGCACGACCTCGACCGGCACGCCGGCCGCGACGCACGCCGCGACCTCCTCGATGCCGCGGGCGAACACGTGCACGTCGCCGCCCTTGAGGCGCACCACGCGCTGGCCGCGCTGCGCGTGCTCGACGAGGACCGCCTCGATGTCGCGCTGCGACCAGGACGGCCCGCGCGGGCTCTTGCCGACCTCGACCACCTCGACGCCGTCGGGCAGCGGGACGTCCGGGGCCAGCCGGTCGCGGACGACGACGTCGGCCTCGGCCAGCAGCCGGCGCCCGCGCACGGTGAGCAGGCCCGGGTCGCCCGGCCCGCCGCCGACCAGCGCGACGCTGCCGGCGCCGGGACGGCTGCGCCGCAGCGGCAGGGCGCCGGTGTCGAGGGCGAGCGCGACGGCGTCGCGCAGGGCGGTCGCCCGGCGCGGGTCGCGGCCCGCCGTCACCGACACGACGACGTCGCCGCTGCGGGCGACGGCCGGGAGCCACGCCTCGGAGGCGGCGGCGTCGTCGGAGCGCACGCACCACAGCCGGCGCGCGGCGCAGGCCGCCGCCACCTGCGCGTCGACCGTCCCGGTGGCGGCGACGACGAGCCAGGCGCCGTCGAGGTCGCCCTCGGCGAAGCGGCCCGCGCGCCAGGTGCCGGCCAGGCCCGCGGCCGGTGCCGGGTCGACGCCGTGCACGTCCGCGCCCGCCGCGGCGAGCGAGGCCGCCCGGCGCCGCCCGACCGCCCCGCCGCCGACCACCAGCACGCGCTTGCCGCGCAGGTCGAGGTGCAGCGGGGTCACCGGTCCAGCCTGCCAGGGCGCGCGGCGCGCGGCGCCGGCCGGCGGGCCGGCGGTGTCAGCCCTTCGCGCCCACGAGCCCGCGGCGCTTGAGCACCGCGCGCTCCAGCGGGCTGAACAGCAGCAGGTCGACCGCGAGGCCGACGACGAGGATCGCCAGGATGCCGACGAGCACGCCCGGGATGTCGAACAGCTGGCGCGACTGGTCGAGCAGCTGGCCGAGCCCGAAGCCGAAGGTCGAGCTGTTGACGATGAGCTCGGCGGCCATGAGCGAGCGCCAGGAGAAGGCCCAGCCCTGCTTGAGGCCGCCGATGTAGCCGGGCAGCGCCGCGGGCAGCAGCACGTGCCGGGCGAGCGTCAGGCCGCGCGCGCCGAGGACGTGGCCGACGCGGGTGAACAGCGGCGGCACCTGGTCGATGCCGCTGATCGTGCCGTTGACGATCGACGGGATCGCGCCCATGAGGATGACGAAGTAGATCGTCCCCTCCGACAGCGAGAACCACAGGATCGCGGCCGGCACCCAGGCCACCGACGGCAGCGACATGAGGCCGCTGATGATCGGCTGGAAGGCCCGGCGCAGGAAGCGCACCTGCGCGAGCAGCAGGCCGAGGGGCGTGGCGATGGCGACCGACGCCAGGAAGCCGAGGGCCCCGCGCTCCAGGCTCGTGACCACCGCCTCCTGCACGCGGCCGTCGGAGACGCTGTCGCGCAGGCTGTCCCACACCTCGGTCGGGCTCGGCAGCGTCTCGGGGTCGCGGGTCACCTCGACGAGCTGCCACACCGCGAGCAGGAAGCCGAGCGCGAACAGCGGCGGCAGCACGCTCTCCAGCACCCGCTTCAGCGGCGGGGTGCGGGGCTCGGCCGGGCCGAGCTCGAGCGCGTCGAGCCCGGCGCTCAGGTCGGCGCCGGCCCGGGAGGTCTCGATGACCGGCCCGGCGGTCGGCGCGCTCACGACGCCCTCGCGCGCAGGGTGGCGTGCTTGCGGATCTCGGCGCTGAGGTCGTCGGTGATGCGCACCGACAGCGCGGAGACGTCCGGCGACTCGATCCGGCGCGGCTGCTTGATGTCGATGGCGTACTCCTTGGCCACGCGGCCGGGGCGCGACGACAGCAGCACGACGCGCTGGCCGAGCCGCACGGCCTCGCGCACGTTGTGCGTGACGAAGACGATCGTCGAGCCGAGCTCCTGCCAGATGCGGGTGAGCTCGTCGTGCAGCAGGTCGCGGGTGATGGCGTCGAGCGCGGCGAACGGCTCGTCCATGAGCAGCACGCGCGAGTCCTGGGCCAGCGCCCGGGCGAGCGCGACGCGCTGGCGCATGCCGCCGGACAGCTCGTGCGGGCGCTTGCCGCCCGAGCCCTCCAGGCGCACCAGCTCGAGCAGCCGCTCGGCCTCGGTGCGCCGCTCGGCCTTGCCGACGCCGCGCAGGCGCAGCGCGAGCTCGATGTTCTGCGCGGACGTGAGCCACGGGAACAGCGCGGGCTCCTGGAACATCAGCGACGGGCGGTGGCCCGGCACGGCGACCGCGCCGCGCGTGGGCCGGTCGAGCCCGGCGACGAGGTTGAGCAGCGTCGACTTGCCGCAGCCCGACGCGCCGAGCAGGCAGACGAACTCGCCGGGGGCGACCGACAGCGAGACGTCGTCGAGCACGATCGGGCCGCGCCCGAACCGCTTCGTCACGCCGTCGAGCACGACGGCGGCCCCGCCGTCCCCCGCCACGGGGGCGGGGGACGGCGCGGTGCCGCGCAGGGACTTCATGCTGGCCATGGTGGCCTCCCGGAGGTCGGGTGGTGGGCGAACGGGTCAGGTCGCGCCGTGCGGAGCAGCGCGGTGCGCCGGGTGGAGCAGCGCTACGCGCCGAGGCCCTCGTCGGAGACCTCGTCCTCGCCGGCGGCCGCGAGCAGCCGGTTGAGGATCGACAGGTCGTAGATGCCCTGGAGGTCGACCTCCTCGCGGCTGACGCCGACGGCGGTCGCGTCCTCGGCGCTCTTGCGCAGCGACGCGGCGATCGGGTCGACGGTCGGCGTGAGCTTCTCGAACGAGGCCGTGAGGGTCTCGGGCGACAGCGGCTTGCCCGTGTCGGCCTCGATGCGGTCGTTGACGACGGACTGCACCTCGGGCGACTTCGTCTCCACCACGCCCGTCACGTCGAGCAGGCCCTGCACGAGGTCCTCGACGGTGCCGGGGTACTGCGCGAGGTAGTCCTGGCTGACGATCAGGTGCGTGGTGACGAACTGGCCGTCCGGCCACAGGCTCGCCTCGTCGACGAGGACCGTGCCGCCGCCCTCGAGCTGCAGGCGGCTCGCCCACGGCTCGGGCACCCAGCCGCCGTCGATCTCGCCGCGCTTGAGCAGGTCGAGCGTCTGGGCGTTCTCCTGGTTGATGATCTCGACCTCGACGCCCTCCTCGGCGAAGTAGGCCTTGGCCGCGACGTCCTGCGTGTTGCCGAGCTGCGGCGTGGCGATGCGCTTGCCCTCGAGCTGGCTGACCTCGGTGATGTCGGGCGTCGTGACGAGCGCCGCGCCGCCGGACGTCGTGCCGGCCACGATGCGCAGCAGCTCGCCGCCGCTGTTGGCGTAGCCGTTGATGGCCGGGTTCGGGCCGATGAAGGTGGCGTCGATCGCGCCGCCGGCGAGCGCCTCGATGGCCGCCGGGCCGGCGTTGAAGACCGAGGTCTCGAGGCGGGTGTCGCCGAGGGCCTCCTGGAAGTCGCCGTTGGCGATGCCGTAGACGGCGCTCGCGTGCGTGACGTTGGCGAAGTAGCCGAGGCGCAGCGCCGGCGCGGTGGCGGCGGGGTCGCCGGAGCCGGCGGGCGCGGCGGAGTCGTCGCCGCCGTCGTCGCTGCCGCAGGCCGCGAGGCCGAGCAGCGAGGTGGCGGCCAGGGCCGCCAGGGCGGTGCGGAGCGGGGTGGTGCGGGAGAGCCTCATGTCGGGGTCGTGCCTCTCAGGGACGGGTGGGGGTGCGGGAGTCGTCTCGGGCCCCTCGCGTACATCGCGTCCCGGGGCGGCACGAGTCGATGCACCACCCGACCCACGGCGTGCGCACCCACGGGCTGTCGGTGGTCACGCGCGCACGCCCAGCTGGCTGCCGATCATGCCGGCGCCGACGGTCGCGCCGGTCGCCTCGTCGATGAGCACGAAGGCGCCGGTGCGGCGGTCGGCGACGTAGTCGTCGGGCACCAGCGGGGAGGAGGTGCGGACGGTGACGCGGCCGATGCCGTTGAGCGGCAGCGCGTCGACGGGCTCGCGCGACAGCGTCGTGACGTCGAGCGCGTCGTGCAGCGCCGTCACGAGCGCCTTGGCGGTGCGGGTCGTGTGCTTGACGAGCAGCCGCGCGCCGGGGCGCAGCGGCGCGTCGGCCATCCAGCACACCGTCGCCTCGAACGACGTGGTGGTCGCGGGCGGCGCCTCGGCGGCCACGAGCATGTCGCCGCGGCTGACGTCGAGCTCGTCGGCGAGGCGCACGGTGACGGCCTGGCCGGCGACGGCGGTGTCGAGCTCGCCGTCGAAGGTGTCGAGGCCGGCGACGGTCGTGGTGCGGCCGCTCGGCAGCACGGTGACGGCGTCGCCCCGGCGGAGCACGCCGCTGGCGAGCGTGCCGGCGTAGCCGCGGTAGTCGGGGCGGTCGACCGACATCGGGCGGATGACGTACTGCACCGGGAAGCGGGCGGGGCGCTGCTGCGCGTCGTCGCGCGCGACGTCGACCTGCTCGAGGTGGCCGAGCAGCGTCGGGCCGTCGTACCAGGGCGTGCGCGCGGAGCGGTCGACGACGTTGTCGCCCTGCAGCGCGGCCACCGGCACGGCGGTGACGTCCTTGACGTCGAGGCGGCCGGCGAAGGCGCGGAAGTCGGCGACGATGCCGTCGAAGACGGCCTGGTCGAAGTCGACGAGGTCCATCTTGTTGACCGCGAGCACCAGGTGCGGCACGCGCAGGAGCGCCGACAGCGAGGCGTGCCGGCGGGTCTGCTCCACGACGCCCTTGCGCGCGTCGACGAGCACGACGGCGACGTCGGCGGTCGAGGCCCCCGTGACCATGTTGCGCGTGTACTGCACGTGGCCCGGGGTGTCGGCGACGATGAACGAGCGCACCGGCGTCGCGAAGTAGCGGTAGGCGACGTCGATGGTGATGCCCTGCTCGCGCTCGGCCCGCAGGCCGTCGGTGAGCAGCGCGAGGTTGGTGTAGTCGTCGCCGCGGTCGGCCGCGATGCGCTCGACGGCGTCGAGCTGGTCGCTGAAGACCGTCTTGGAGTCGTAGAGCAGCCGGCCGATGAGGGTCGACTTGCCGTCGTCGACCGAGCCGGCGGTGGCGAAGCGGAGCAGGCCGGTCACTAGAAGTACCCCGCCTTCTTGCGGTCCTCCATGGCGGCCTCGCTCGTGCGGTCGTCGGCGCGCGTGGCGCCCCGCTCGGTGAGGCGGGTGACCGAGACCTCGGCGACGACGTCGTCGGCCGTGGCGGCGGGCGAGGCGACGGCGCCGGTGCAGCTCGCGTCGCCGACGGTGCGGTAGCGCACCAGGCGCGTGCTCACCGCCTCGTGCGGGCGGGGCGCGCTGTGCGGGGTGACGGCGAGCAGCATGCCGTCGCGCTCGAAGACCTCGCGCTCGTGCGCGTAGTAGAGCGACGGCACCTCGATGCCCTCGCGAGCGATGTAGCGCCACACGTCGAGCTCGGTCCAGTTCGACAGCGGGAAGACGCGGATGTGCTCGCCCGGCGCGTGCCGGCCGTTGTAGAGGTCCCACAGCTCGGGGCGCTGGTTCTTCGGGTCCCACTGGCCGAAGGCGTCGCGGAAGGAGAAGAAGCGCTCCTTGGCACGGGCCTTCTCCTCGTCGCGGCGGGCGCCGCCGAAGACCGCGTCGTAGCGGCCCTCCTCGATCGCGCGCAGCAGCGTCGTCGTCTGCAGCGGGTTGCGCAGGCCGCCCGGCACCTCGACGACCCGGCCGGCGTCGATGTCGTCCTGCACCCGCGCGACGACGAGCCGCGCCTGCAGCTCCTCGGCGCGGCGGTCGCGGAAGGCGAGCACCTCGTCGAAGTTGTGGCCGGTGTCGACGTGCACGAGCGGGAAGGGCAGGCGGGCGGGCCAGAACGCCTTCTGCGCCAGGCGCAGCATGACGATGGAGTCCTTGCCGCCGGAGAACAGCAGCGCGGGCCGCTCGAACTCCGCGGCCACCTCGCGCATCACGTGGATGCTCTCGGCCTCGAGGGCGTCGAGGTGGTCGAGGGCGACGTCGGCGGCGGTCACGCCAGCCCCCGCTCGGCGAGCAGCGCGCGCAGCTGGGCGACCGACTCGGCCAGGTCCTGCTCGTGCGTCGGCACGACGGCCTCCGGCGCCTCGGGCGCCTCGTACGGCGCGTCGACGCCGGTCATGCCGGTGATCTCGCCGGCGCGCTGCCGGGCGTAGAGGCCCTTGACGTCGCGCGCGCTGCAGACCTCGACGGGCGCGGCGACGTGCACCTCGAGGAAGCCCGCGCCCTTGTCGGCGTGCAGCGCGCGCACGGCCGCGCGCGTCTCGGCGTAGGGGCTGATGACGCTGGCCAGCACGAGCACGCCGTGCCGGGCGAGCGTCGCGGCGACCCAGCCGATCCGCAGCACGTTGGTGTCGCGGTCCTCCTTGGACAGCCCGAGGCCCTTGCTGAGGAAGGTGCGGACCTCGTCGCCGTCGAGCAGCTCGACGCGCGCGGCGCTGCCGCTCGCCGCCAGGTCGGCGGCGAGCGCGGCGGCCAGCGTGGTCTTGCCCGCGCTCGGCAGGCCGGTCAGCCACACGGTGGCGCCGGCGGGCGCGGGCGGGCGCGCGGCGGGCGGCTGCTGCCGCACGTCGACGGCGGTCAACGGGACTCCTCGGGGCGGGACGGGTGGAGCGGGTGCCCCCGGCGGGTGCGGCGGGGGCGGGTGCGTCAGCCGCGGGAACAGGCGGCCGTCGTCACGCGCTGCAGGTCGACGTGACGGCGCGCCACGAGGAGGGGGTCGGCCACCGGACGATGGTGCCACACCTCCGCGGGACAGCCGTCCCACATCCGCTGGGACGTACGTCTCAGTCCGTGGTGTGCCACCCTTGACGCCGACCCGCTCGCACGGTCCGGAGGACGGCGCCGGGGACACCCAGAGACCTCCCGGAGGACCCCGCATGCCCGCGAAGCGCGGCCAGGGCCAGTGGGCGCTCGGCTACCGAGAGCCCCTGAACCAGAACGAGCAGTCCAAGAAGGACAGCGACCCGCTGACGGTCAAGCAGCGCGTCCTCGACACGTACGCCAAGCAGGGCTTCGACTCGATCGACGGCGCCGACCTGCGCGGCCGCCTGCGCTGGTACGGCCTGTACACGCAGCGCGCGCAGGGCATCCCGGGCGGGCGCACCGCGCTGCTCGAGCCCGAGGAGCTCGAGGCGCCGTTCTTCATGCTGCGCGTGCGCATCGACGGCGGGCAGCTGTCGGCCGCGCAGCTGCGCACCATCGGCGAGGTCGCCGAGACGTACGGCCGCGACGTCGCCGACGTCACCGACCGGCAGAACGTCCAGCTGCACTGGATCCGCATCGAGGACGTGCCGGCCATCTGGGAGCGCCTCGAGGCCGTCGGCCTCGGCACGACCGAGGCGTGCGGCGACACCCCGCGCGTCATCCTCGGCTGCCCCGTGGCGGGCGTGGCGCACGACGAGGTGCTCGACGCGACGCCGCAGGTGCAGGCCGTCGCCGCGCGCTTCGTCGGCGACCCGGCGTTCAGCAACCTGCCCCGCAAGTTCAAGACCTCGATCTCCGGCTGCGCGCAGCACTGCGGCAACCACGAGATCAACGACGTCGCCTTCGTCGGCGTGCGGCTGCCCGACGGCCGCGTCGGCTACGACCTGTGGGTCGGCGGCGGCCTGTCGACCAACCCGAAGCTCGGGCTGCGGCTCGGCGCCTTCGTCGAGCCCGAGCGGGTCGAGGAGGTCTGGGCCGGCGTCTGCTCGGTGTTCCGCGACTACGGCTACCGGCGCTCGCGCACCCACGCGCGCCTGAAGTTCCTGCTCGCCGACTGGGGCTCGGAGCGCTTCCGCGAGGTGCTCGAGACCGAGTACCTCACCGCTCCCCTGCCGGACGGCCCCGCGCCCGAGGCGCCCGAGCGCGCCGACCGCGACCACCTCGGCGTGCACCTGCAGTCCGACGGCCTGTCGTACGTCGGGTGCGTGCCGCGCGCCGGCCGCACCTCCGGCACGCAGCTGCAGCGCGTCGCCGCGCTGGCCGAGCGGCACGGCTCGGGCCGCACCGCGACCACGGCGCAGCAGGGCCTCGTCGTGCTCGACGTGCGCCCCGAGGAGGTCGACGCGCTCGTCGACGCGCTCGAGACCGAGGACCTGCAGGTGCGCCCCACGCGCTTCCGGCGCGGCGTGCTGGCCTGCACGGGCCTGGAGTTCTGCAAGCTCGCCATCGTCGAGACCAAGGCCCGCGCGGTCGACGTCTACACCGAGCTCGAGAAGCGCCTGCCCGACTTCGACGAGCCGCTGACCATCAACATCAACGGCTGCCCGAACTCGTGCGCCCGCTTCCAGACCGCCGACATCGGCCTCAAGGGCATGATCGTCGACGGCGAGGAGGGCTTCCAGGTGCACCTCGGCGGCCGGCTCGGCGAGGACGCCGGCTTCGGCCGCAAGACCCGCGGCCTCAAGGTCAAGGGCGACGACGCCGCCGACTACATCGAGCGCGTGCTCGTCAACTACCTCGGCGACCGCGCCGACGGCGAGCGCTTCGCCACGTGGGCGCGCCGGGCCGACGAGGCGCTGATCTCGTGAGCGAGCGGGCCGCGCCGATGTGCTGCCCGTACTGCGGCGAGGAGGAGATCCGCCCCTTCGGCGACGACCCCGACCGCGACCACGGGCAGTGGCGCTGCGACGCCTGCACGCGCGTCTTCGCCCTGCGCTACAAGGGCATGACCGGGCGGTGATCGAGCCCGGCAGCCCCGCGTGGGTCGCCGAGGCGTGGCGGCCGCGCGACGAGCCGGAGGTGGTCGCGCTGCGCACCCCGCGGCTGCTGCTGCGCGGGTGGCTGCCGGCCGACCGGGTGCCGTTCGCGGCGCTCAACGCCGACCCGGAGGTGATGGAGCACTTCCCGGCGCCGCTCACCCGCGGGCAGAGCAACGCGACGCTCACCCGCATCCGGGCGCACCTCGCCGAGCACGGCTACGGGCTGTGGGCCGTGCAGGCGCCGGAGGGCTTCGTCGGCTTCACCGGCCTGCAGTGGACCGACGTGCTGGGCGCGCCCGCGCTCGAGGTCGGCTGGCGCTACGCCCGGTCCGCGTGGGGCCGCGGCTACGCCACCGAGGCCGCGCGCGCCGCGCTCGCCTTCGGGCGGCAGCAGGCGCCCGAGGTCGTGTCGTTCACGGCGCTGTCGAACCTGCGCTCGCAGGCCGTCATGGAGCGGATCGGGCTGCGGCGGGTGCGGGAGTTCGACCACCCGCGGCCGGACCTGCCCGAGCGGCTGCGCCGGCACGTGCTCTACGCGACGCGCCGCGACGAGCCCTAGACGTGCAGGCCGCACTCCACCTTGGCGGCGCCCGCCCAGCGGCCGGCCCGGAGGTCCTCGCCGGGGGCGACCCGGCGGGTGCAGGTGCGGCAGCCGATCGACGGGTAGCCGTCGTCGACGAGCGGGTTGACGAGCACGTGGTTGTCGCGCAGGTAGGCCTCGGCCTGCTCGGTGCTCCACGTGGCGATCGGGTTGACCTTGACCTTGCCGCGCTTGGCGTCCCACTCGACGACGCCCGCGTCGGCGCGGGCCGGCCCCTCGTCGCGGCGGATGCCGGACGCCCAGGCGGTGTACGGCGCGAGCGCCCGCTCGAGCGGCTCGACCTTGCGCATCGCGCAGCAGGCGTCGGGGTCGCGGCGCCACAGCTCCGGACCGTGCTCGGCGTCCTGCTGCGCGACGGTGAGCAGGGGCAGGACCGTGCGGACGCGGACGTCGTAGACCTGCGCGACGGCGTCGCGGGTGCCGAGCGTCTCCGGGAAGTGGTAGCCGGTGTCGAGGAACACCACGTCGACGCCCGGCGCGACGCTGCTGACCAGGTGCGCGAGCAGGCCGTCGCCCATCGAGGACGCGACGGCGAAGCGGTCGCCGAAGACGTCGACGGCCCAGCGGACGACGTCCTGCGCGCTGGCGGTCTCGAGCTCGCGGCCCGCCTGCTCGGCGAGCGTCCTCAGGTCCTGCACACCCCCATCCAACACGGCGCCCGGTCCGGTTCATCCCGCCGCGCGCACCGGCGCACCCCCGTGACACGCTCGACGGCGTGAGCCGCCCCGTCCCCGACCTGGTGCTGCTGCACGTCTGGCGGGTGCCGCGGCGCGGCGTCGCGCCGGCGCTGCGGCGGGTGGCCGCGGACCGCACCGCCGTGCGCCGCACGCCGGGCGTGCGCTTCGCCAAGGTGCTCGGCACCGGCACCGGCCGCACCTTCGGCCCGCGCGACGCCGACCTCACGCGCTGGGCGCTGCTCACCTGCTGGAGCGACCGCGCCGCGGCGCGCCGCTTCGACGACGGCCCGCTCGTCGGCGCCTGGCGCCGCGCCTGCCGCGAGGCCTGGCGCGCCGAACTGCGGCCGGTCGCCGCGCGCGGCCGCTGGAGCGGCGTCGAGCCGTTCGGCCAGCCCGCCGGCGGCCGCGACGGCGGGCCGGTCGTCGCGCTCACCCGCGCCCGGCTGACGACCCGCCGGACCGCCCGCTTCTGGTCGGCGGTGCCGCCGGTGAGCGGGGCGCTGCACCGCTCCCCCGGGCTGCTCGCGGCGCTCGGCGTCGGCGAGGCGCCGGTGGGCCTGCAGGGCACCGTGTCGCTGTGGCGCGACGACGCCGCGCTGCGCGGCTTCGCGTACGGCAGCGACGTCCACCGCGCCGTCGTCGACCGCACGCCGGGCGAGGGCTGGTACGCCGAGGAGCTGTTCGCGCGGTTCGCCGTCGAGGCGAGCGCCGGCACCCTCGACGGGCGGGACCCGCTGGCGTGAGCGCGCGCGTCACCACCTGGTCGCCCGAGGAGCTGGCCGCCCGGTCCGAGGAGGTCCTCGACGTCTACGCCGAGGCGATGGGCGTGCCGCGCCCGCTCGCCGGCGCGCGGCGCACGGTGCTCGCCGGCCACCTCGGCCGTCCCGGGCTGCGCGCCGTCGCGGCGCTCGACGACGCCGGCGCGCTCGTCGGCACGGCGTACGGCCACCTCGGCGAGGACGGGCAGTGGTGGCACGACCAGGTCGTCGCCGCGCTCCGCGCGCAGGGCGGCGACGACGTCGCGGGCGGGTGGTCCGGCTCGTTCGAGGTGTGCGAGCTGCACGTGCGGCCGGCGCACCAGGGCACCGGGCTCGGCCGCGCGCTGCTCGACCTGCTGCTGCGCGACGTGCCGGCGCCCCGCGCGCTGCTCACCACCCCCGACGAGGAGACGCGCGCCCGCGCCTTCTACCGGGCGGGGGGCTGGGTCGACCTGGTGCGCCGGCTGCGCTTCCCGGGCGACCC